>JAESQE010000379.1 GCA_016765335.1 Planctomycetaceae bacterium | reverse complement strand
CTTATGATATCGATGGTGATATCTTTACATTTAACGATCAGGAACTCTCAAATATCTACGACATTTGGCGACAAGTCTCTGAAGACTTCCGTCCGTTTAATATCGATGTAACAACTGAAGAGCCAGCTGACTTGAATGACCTGAGAAGGCAAAATGTAGCTGGCACAATTATCAATCTGGTGTCTCCTGATATTGACGAAGAGAACGGTTCTCAGCTTAATGCGATCGAAACGGGGCTCACCTCGGGCAGCACCGCCAGGGCATTGGGAATGAATATTGGGGATGGTACATTCGGGGCAACTACTGGTGACTATGATTGGTTTGCAGTTCGTGGTGTTCTAGCTGGGTCTGTGATTTCGGTTGATATCGACGCTGAGTCAATCGGAAGTACCCTCGATTCTTACGTCACAATCTACGACTCTTTTGGAAATATTGTCGCTGACAATGATGACGTCGATGGATTCGATAGTATTTTAGACTACGAAGCGACAAGTGATGGTGATTATTTCGTGGTCGTCAGTGGTGCAACAGGGGGAGGAAAAGGGGGAGGCTTTATCGAGCCTGAAGCAATTCTGGTAGATGGGACGCAAAGCGATCCACAGGACCCCGCAACTGGAACCGGAGTTCACAGCACCGGAGATTATAACATCGATATTTCCCTTGATATCGTTGATGCCTGGGGAATTCGAGTTGTCGTGGCGGGCGATAGCGGAGAGTGGCTGGCTTCTGATTTTGGTATTGTTGGTGGTATCGCTTTTGTCGGTTCTTTCAATTCGGGTAGAGATAATCCTACGTTCGTATTCCAGAGTAACCTGGGAGGCCTAAGTGGAGCAGTTAACGGCATCTCTGAAGCGGCCTCACATGAAGTTGGTCACACATTAGGACTTGGGCATGATGGCCTGTTTCGTTTTAACACCACTACCGGTGTGCAGGATCCAAATTTCAATCAGACTTACTACGGTGGTCACGGTACTGGAGTTAATAGTTGGGGACCGATCATGGGAGCTTCATTTAGTCGCTCGTTGACTCAATGGAGTGCAGGGGAATACCATAGCGGTCCTCTAAGTCGGGATGTAAACCCCGATACTGGGAGAAGGCATTATCAGTTTGAAGCCAATAACTCAGCATTTCCTTTTGGGCATGGCGATAGACAAGATGACTTGTCAATTATTGCTGGTGGGAATGGATTTGGCTACCTCGCCGATGACCACGGAGACACACTTGCAACGGCAACTCCAGTCACCGAAGTGAGTCCTTCAGTGTTTCATGATACAGGCATCATTACCAAACGAACCGATTTAGACTGGTTTTCATTTACTGTCCCACAGATAAGTAATTTTGAAGTTACGGGAGTCGATATCAGAGTGACTCCCGCTGCCTTCAAAGCAAACCTTGATATCGCAGTCGATCTGTTTGACAGTGCGGGGCGTCTGATTACTTTCAGTAGCCCTGAAGGACGCCTTGATGGTGCAATCACTTTCGTTCTCGATCCTGGGGAAACTTATTATATTCGAGTAGACGGAACCAGTTTCAAGAATACAGAACTTGGATACAGCGACTACGGCAGTTTGGGATATTTCGAACTGGATCTCGAATATTTCGAGCCAGTTATCTTTAACGACCAAAGCTTTGATGTTATCGAAAATAGTGCCATTGGAACTTTTATTGGTACTTTAGTTTCCGGCCAAGCTCCCAGCGATTCGATCATTTATGAAATCATCGGTGGGAACCCCAATGATACGTTTGCCGTCGATCCTTTTTCTGGTGAATTGACTGTCAACGATTCCCTACTACTCGATTTCGAAACCACTCCCGTTTTTAACTTGACTGTACGAGTTACTGATGTCAGCCGAAGTGTCGTCTATAACGAAACAGCAATAATTACGATTAATGTCTTGGACGGTCCGGAATCCCCAATGGTTACGGATCAGGCATTCTCTGTCCCTGAAAACTCCCCCAATGGGNCATCTGTAGGAACTGTCGTTGCAGTGGACCCAGATCCAGCACGCATCCTTAGTTATGCGATTCTCAGTGGTACAGGTTCAACAGTGTTTGACATTGATGCTGTTACCGGTGAGATAACCGTTATCACCACCGCTGCACTTGATTATGAAATCACAACTTCATTCGAGATCCTTGTTGAAGTAACCAATGATGCGCCAATTCCCTTGGGAACCTCTGCGGTTATTACAATTAACATTGAGGATGTTAACGAATTGCCCGTGCTCGATGATCTTAATTTAATAGCCCTGGATGAACATGCTCCCAATGGGACGTCCGTGGGAACAATTACCGGAACAGATCCAGATGGCGGTCAAACATTAACCTACACAATCATCGGAGGAAATCCCGGTGGAGATGGGTTTGCAATTGATCCAATAACTGGGGAAATCACTGTTGCCAACACATTCTCGTTCAACTTTAACGCTAACCCGGTTATCAACCTGACGATCCAGGCAACCGATGATGGAATTCCACAACTCAGCGATACTGCATTGGTCGCCTTCAATTTAATTGACGGTCAGGGGGAGCCTGTCGTCGATGACCAGACATTCCAATTGCCGGAAATGTCACCAATCGGAACGTCTGTTGGCTTTGTCAGCGCATTCGACCCTGACCCGACAGATACGATCACTTACGATCCATTTGTCTCGGGAAATACTGGCGGAACTTTTGCGATTGATGCTGTCACCGGAGAGATTACAGTTGCAGACGCAACCCTTCTGGTGATCNCTACAAATCCAACCTTTATTCTAGAAGTTTCGGTGACCGATGATGGAACCCCAAACAAGTCGGACACTGCTTTTATTACGGTGAACTTGACCCCTTTCAATAATCCTCCCACGTTGACTGGGTTCACTGTCTCAATCGAAGAGCGTCAACCTGTCGGCACTTTTGTTGGNCAAGTAGTAGGTAATGATGCTCCNGATTTTGANACTCTNACTTATTCAATTACATCAGGNAACGCTGAAGGTGGNTTTGCGATTGATTCATCAACTGGCGTGATAACCGTTGTTGATCCAGCTGTTATCGATTTCAGTAGAAACAAAGTTTTCAATCTTACCGTTCAAGTTGAGGATGATGGATTCCCAAATAAAATTGGCACTGCACCAGTGACGATTAATATTCTCGAATTCAACGGGCCGATTAACATGAGTGATCAAGAGCAGTTGTTGCTTGAGATGATCAACCGTG
>JAESQE010000378.1 GCA_016765335.1 Planctomycetaceae bacterium | reverse complement strand
GAAGTAAGAAAAGGATTCACCTTTCTTGCGAACCACAGCCACCTTCGCAGGAATCTCCCCGCAACCAGCGCTACACTTTCTGCCCGCTCGGCGCTACGTTTTCTGACCGTTGTTTACAACACTCTCGACGACAGCGTAAAAGCACTTCGGAAGTATTCTGTCAGCAGCAAACAGTCTCAGAAAATCACAGATTGGCAAGCATCAATCCAGAAGTATCAAACACAATTTCTCGTGATAATCGAGGAAGCCAGCAACGGTGTGATTAACTATCCAGCAGAGGCAAACCGTTCTATCGTTCCGGTGAAGGATGGCATGCGTCTGGTGATCAATGAGTCCAAGGAATATGGAGCGGCGTCAGATAAACTGGTGGATGAGAATCGGATGAGTCTTGAAAGAGCTAATATCTTCGTTGTTGCAAGTATTCTGGGTTACATTATTTTGATCACTGGTACAGTCGCTTGGCCTATCTGGTCGTCACGGCAAGCGTCTGCCCACTCACGTAAGGTGCTTGAGTACGCCCAGCGACTCAAGAAGTCCATGCAGAATGCGGAAGTTGCCAATCAATCGAAGAGTGAATTTCTCGCCAACATGAGCCATGAGATTCGCACCCCAATGACCGCCATCCTTGGCTTCGCGGACATCCTTCTTGACAACGTCAAAGAACCAGAGGACATTGAAGCCGCACGAACAATCAAAGAGAACGGCGATTATCTGCTCAATCTCATCAACGACGTACTCGACTTGTCCAAAATCGAAGTAGGGAAGTTTGAACTGGAACAGCTTGAATGTTCTCCTCATAGGATCATTGCCGATGTTGCTTCTTTGATGAGAGTGCGGGCAAAGGCTAAAGGCTTGCCTTTGAATGTGCAATTTGAAGGCCCAATTCCCAAGACAATCCAGAGCGATCCAACCCGCCTGCGTCAGATTCTTATCAACGTTGTTGGAAATGCGATCAAATTCACTGAAACTGGATCGGTTGAGATCGTCACTCGCCTGTTAAACAACACAGACGAGGAGCCGGCACTGCAATTCGACGTGACTGATACGGGCATTGGAATTGCTGATGACAAGATCAGCAAGATTTTCAAATCCTTTACACAGGCCGATGGCTCGACGACCAGGAAGTTTGGTGGTACCGGGCTTGGACTTTCGATTAGCAAACGATTGGTAGAACTGCTCGGTGGCAAGCTTTCTGTGTCCAGTGCGGTGGGTCAAGGCAGTACATTTTCAGTCACAGTTTCCACTGGCTCATTAGATAATGTGCAACTAATTCACGTCGCTGGAGAATCAGTCAGCGAATCAGAAGACGCTCCGCTTTCCAACTGTCGCATTCTGCTTGCCGAAGATTGCCCAGATAATCAACGGCTGATTGGCTTTGTTTTGAAGAAGGCAGGAGCAGAGGTCACACTGGCCGACAATGGGCAGATCGGATTGGAATTTGCGACCACTGCAAAGTCAGAAAACCGTCCATCCGATGTAATCCTGATGGACATGCAGATGCCGGTGTTGGACGGCTATTCGGCCACACGGCGATTGCGAGACGAAGGCTACACTCTACCCATCATCGCACTGACCGCTCATGCGATGTCATCTGATTGCCAGAAAAGCATCGATGCTGGATGCGATGACTACACGACTAAGCCGATTGATCGTAAGAAGCTGATTAATTTGGTGGCGAGTTATGCGAAGAAAGCAGAAGTTGTGGAAGCGACGGCAATGAGTTAGCAGGTAGGATCTGCAGTGCAGACCGATTGTGGGTTGTTAAGTTTGATGAATGCCCAATTATCGACGTGCTTACATTCCTGACAAAACCTTTTTCTTTACCGTAAAAACGGATCGAAATCCGCTGGGGGCCACGGCGAAAATGTAATTTGTGGGTGCCACTGCCTGGCTTGTCCAGCAGTGCGAGTTACAGCTGCTCTTCATCATTTAGCAGAGTCAACTTGAACGTCCTCTTCTGTTTTAACACGAAGAATCTTCCGCCGCGACCGCACTGCTGGGCAAGCCAGACAGTGGCACACAGCGTGAGCGATTTCGAGCATGGCACCCGGCAAAACAATTGTAAGACATCCCTTGTATTCGGTCCGCACAGCAGTCCTAACTTATCCAAGCAATTCCTGGATGGCGGTGCCGTGGTCTAGTAGGGGCATGGGGCGGTCGAGGTAGTCGCGGAAGATTGTTGTGTATGGGTTGATGCCCAAGTGATGGTAGATGGTGGCTGCGACATCTTGCGGATCAATCGGACGTTCAATCACTTGTTCGCCGCGTTTGCTGGATTTGCCGATGACCTGGCCCATTTTCATGCTGCTACAGCCCATCATGACGCTGAACGTTTTCCCCCAGTGATCGCGGCCCGCATCTTTATTGACGCGTGGCGTGCGACCGAATTCTCCCATCGCAACGACCAGTGTTTTTTCGTAAAGGCCACGATCAATCAAATCTTTGACCAAAGCTGCAATCGCGATATCCAAAGGCGGAATCAGTTGGTTGGCCCCATCAAGTAATGTCAGACGATTCGCTGAACCGTGATGATCCCAGGGGACACAGTTCACTGTCACAAACGGGACATCGTGTTCGACCAATCTACGAGCAACCAATGCACTTTGACCGAACGTATGTCTGCCGTAGGAATCTCGCAGGGAATCGGATTCCAGCGAAATATCAAAAGCATCTCGAACTTTTTTACTTTGCAACAGTTCGTAAGCAGCTTGCTGATGTTCATCCAGATTCTTCATCGAGTTGGTCACCGAACCGCGATAGTGATCCAAATCTGAAAGCAGTGTTTTGCGATCAGCCAAACGGTCTAATGTCAAATTGGAAGCCAGCGTTAAATTGCGTACCTGATAATTACTTTCGTTAGGATCAGAATTAACAATGAAAGGATCTGTTCCTCCACCCAGGTAGGCAGAATAGTGAAACAGATTATCGGTGCCGCCCCGCAAGTGAGGCACCGCGACGTAAGGTGTCATTCCCGGATTATTCTTTGCCAGAACTTCAGAAGCAACCGACCCCATCGAAGGTCTGCGTTGAATGCGATTATCTGGTGCATTGAACGCCGGGCCTTCGTAGCCGGTGAGCATCCAATGATTTCCCTTGGTGTGGTCGCCGGTTCCATGATTCACAGTACGCAAGATCGCGAGCTGATCCATAATCTTGGCTTGCTCGGGCATCAGTTCGCCCAGTTCGATGCCGGGCACGTTGGTTTTGATCGCAGTAAGCGGCCCACGAAATTCAATCGGAGCTTGCGGTTTCGGATCCCAGGTTTCCATATGTCCGGGGCCGCCGCTAAGCCAAAGCAGAATCACTGAGTTGTTCTTCTTGGCAGGATCAGTCTGGTCGCCGGCCTGCAATTTCGCCAGCGAAGACAACGATAATCCCGTAAGCCCTAACGAACCGACCTGCAAAAAACTCCGTCGAGTCGATTGCGGATTCCGAGGCAACAGTGAAGACGCATTAATACGCAACATGAAAGTATCCAACTGGGAAGGTGGTTTCAGACAACAGCGGCTTCATCGTACCACTTAATCATCCGTGAATTCAAGGTTAATTAAGCCTAAATACGTAAAGGTAGCCGCTGGAAACCTTGAAATGTTGTTTACAGACGGATTTGCGGGTACGATATCGTCGTATGATCGATATCATCATCAGAGATTTATCTTAACCTGCGTATCTGATTAATAACAGGAATGAATTCCGATGCTTCGTATGACGTGTTTTCTTCTGGTTCTGATTACTGGCTGGCCCGGTTCTGTTTTGGCTCAAGAACCTCCTGCCGGGTTATCGCCGGCTCAGCGGGGCGAGTGGTTCGTTCTTAATAAACCATTTGTGAATGTCGATTTTGATCAGGAAACATTTGACGCTTTGTGGCAGGTCTGGCCGGAATCGCTTCAAGAAAAGGCACGGAATGCAACCGCAAAGCAGCGGCGAAAAATGGCGTATTCTCGATATGGTTTGACAGATCGCCCGGATGATTCTTCCGGTAAGCCGATGCAGTATGTAGTCACAAAGAACGGCAACTGGGTGATGAATTGTCATTCGTGTCATTCAGGAAACGTCGCTGGGAAATTGATCCTGGGTGCACCGAATACGCATTACGCGATGCAAACCTTGCTGGAAGAAACGCGGACGATTAAACCGAAGTTGGGGAAGAGATTAACCTCCATAGAGATCAGTTCGGTTCTGTTTCCGCTGGGCGGGAATGTGGGGACAACCAACGCAGTAATGTTTGGGGTGGCGCTGGCGACTTTCCGAGACAAAGATATGAACGTGGTTTCGAATTACACGATTCCTCGTTTTGTGCATCACGACATGGATGCCCCTGCGTGGTGGCATTTCAAAAAGAAGAATCGATTATATATCGATGGTTTTGCGGAAAAACATCATCGGATTTTAATGTCGTTTGCGTTAGTTCGAAGCAACGATGCAAAAAAGTATCGGGGTTTCGAAGACGATTTCAAAGATATTTATGCTTATCTGGAATCGTTTCGTCCGCCTGCGTATCCCTTTGAAATTGATAAGCAACTTGCATTGCAAGGAGAAAGTATTTTCAATGATCATTGCTCGCGTTGTCATGGAAAATACGGGGAGCAGGAATCTTATCCGAATCAAATTGTTCCGATCGAAGAAATAGGTACCGATCCGGTTCGCTTAAAAGCATTGCCGGTTAGTTATCGCCANGAGCTAGGAAAAAGCTGGACTGGTGAGTACGGCCAACTGAACACGGTCTCCAATCCGAAAGGATATTTGGCACCGCCATTAGATGGAGCTTGGGCCAGTGCCCCGTATTTTCATAATGGATCAGTCCCGACGCTTTGGCATGTCTTGCATCCGGAAGAACGTCCAGTCATTTGGCAGCGTACTGAAGATGGTTACGATCAGAAAAGAATCGGCCTGGAGATCAAAACATTCGAAAAGATGCCCCGCGAAGTAAAAGCTCCCGCAGAGAAAAGAACCTACTTCAACACAAAAAGATTCGGCAAAAAAAGGACGGGACACAATTACCCGAATGATTTAAACGAATCAGAAAAACGAGCGGTGCTGGAATATCTCAAATCGCTTTAGAGGCAATTGATAAGGGATAGTAGCCAGTAAAAGGTAAATAAGTTCGGTTTGGGTTCTTCGTGGTTTATGGTACTTAATGTAATTTTAGCCGATGAGTTTGTATTTGCTTTCGTTGCTCGTGCCTTCCAGCGGGCCGTGCGTAAAAAAATAATATTACACCGGACACTATTGGACTGAGCCACAGAGGACACCGAGAAATTAAATAAAGTCAGCCACGGATGGACACAGATTAGCACGGATTTGTATCCATCCGACAAATGCAAATTGGTAGGATGCGGTGCTTGCACCCATCTTCGTGTGCCTATTGATTCTCTCCAACCAAAAGCTGGGTGAACCTGCCGATCGTCAGTTCTGTGCAGCCCTACCCGTTTATTCGGATCGACAAGGCGTTTTATTGTCGATAACTTATCTGAGTGACAGATCAATCAGATAAAAGTAAAATGGAGAGACAAAGTGAGTGAACCACGTGACTTCGAACTGAACTCTTTTGAGGAGTTCGAGCAAAAAATTCTCAAAATTATGACTAAGCCAGCGAAGACTGGTTTAAAGATCTCTGATGTATTATTCCGAGGTCATTCGGATAGTACTTGGAAACTGGAAACAACCCTGGAAAGAGCTACGAATAAACGAGACGTATCCCTATTGGAATATTACAATGTAATAAATCGTATAAAGCCGGAGATTGAATCTCGAACTACTGAAACTATTAACATTCCAACCTGTTCTAACTACGCACACTACTTGGCGAGTTGGCCGAATTCTAGTAAAAGCTCTTGGTATCCCAAATCAACCCCGGAACTAATCCAATACTTTACTTACTTGAGGCACCACGGTTTTCCATCCCCTCTATTGGATTGGACAACATCCTCTTATGTGGC
This sequence comes from Planctomycetaceae bacterium, assembly GCA_016765335.1. Lineage (GTDB taxonomy): Bacteria > Planctomycetota > Planctomycetia > Planctomycetales > Planctomycetaceae > Rubinisphaera. Next base: position 817 of record JAESQE010000378.1, on the reverse strand, counting down.
ATTGTATTTTGCATTCAAAGATGCAATGCCAGGCAACCGTGTAGCTGTGTATGCTTTTCGCGAGTACAACGGAAATTCCAAAGTCTCGGGTGGAATGAAGGTTGATGTTATAGGACCGTATATCCGGACTCATATCAGACATTTCCAACAGCAAAGCCAGTATACAGTGTGCTTTAGTAAGAATAATGGGAACCCTAAATACGAAAGCCATGATGCTGTAATTTCAACGACGACTACCCATAATTACAATCTTCTATGGAAAATAACGTTACCAGGAAGCATTCGAACTGAAGTCATGGCGAAATTAAATTTGATGAATATAAATGATTACTCTTTGTTCGGCACAGAAGAATCACTTATGAATACACTCGCTGCAAAGGAACTTTAACCGATGAGAATGAATCACGCGGTTACCGTTCATACAAAATCCCTTTGAGGATTATTTGATTCTGATCGAGCCGGTAATTGCCTGGATGCGTTGGAATGGAAGGGTGCTTTTTGTTGAAGTTCCCTTTCAAAGTTGCACTGCTGGGCAAGCCAGGCAGTGGCACACCAGTAAAATAATCATACACAATATTTGCGTCTTAGCGGCTTGGCGTGAGTTTTATAAATTCTCCATGAAGGTCGTTTCTTTGCCGTGAGCTAATGATGTTAGCAGCGTTGGGATTATCCTCTGTCGTCTGGGTGTATTTCTTTTGCTGGCCCCAATGGCAATCGTGCTGGGTCTTGACCTGTCTTTTACACATAAGTTTATCCAACATTATAGAAAAAAAGAAATCGTTTGGCACGCAATTTGCGCCATGAACTTTCAATTGTT
>JAESQE010000377.1 GCA_016765335.1 Planctomycetaceae bacterium | reverse complement strand
TAATTCCGGCCCACTGACCCCCACTTTCTCGTGAGTCATGTTCAATTCTTCAGCCTTGCGTTCATCAAATGCAGTGTTGAAATATCCTGACATATCACCAGAAGGAAAACCAGGATAGTTTTCGACTTCGGTTGTCATCGCCAGCTGCCCCAAAGGCAGCGTCCCTTTTTGGCGGTTATCTTCGGTGAAAGCCCCTTCGTACACAAGCGGATTCAGTTCTGCACGAGCTGTGTAGATTGCAGCTGCCCAGCCCGCAGGACCAGAACCGATGATGACAACTTCTTCAATTTTATCTTCAGCCATTTAATTGCTTCCTTGATATATCAACTGCACGAATGGCAGCTTGTTGATTTGGTCTCAATTTGTCTGGTGTATCAGACCCATCGAAAATTACTACTATGTTGTATACAAAAGACTTTACGTCCTCGAACGATAATGGGTCTGAGTCAATCCAGCAACTGTAGATCAGGTCCTACAGATGCAGATTTACCCAAGATCATAGACTTTGAGGTGTTCCTGGCTTTGCCTAAAAAGCAACGAAATGGTCTAAATTCGGGAATCAGGGGAAGTTGGGGTTTCCATTTTTTCTGGAATTCAGGATTATCCTCAATTCAGGGCAACTTTTAGTGCTCATCATGCAGTAATCAGTGACGTATATCTCAGGGAATTTGTTTCAGATGCCGATCCGTTTTTACAACACATTGACCAATCGTCTCGAAGATTTTAACTCTGTCGAGCCAAATGTTGTTCGCATGTATTCCTGCGGGCCGACTGTTTACGACTTTGCACACATCGGTAATTTCCGTTCCTTTCTGTTTGCAGATCTGATCCGTCGATTTCTGGAGGTTCAGGGATACGACGTCGATCATGTGATGAATATCACTGATGTCGGTCACATGACTGAGGATCATCTGGCTGACGGGGGTGGCGAAGACAAAATGGAGCTGGCTGCCCAGCGGCTTAAAGAAGACAAGAAGTCCGGAAAAGTTCCCGACGGTGCCATCGAAAATCCAGATGATCCGTATCAGGTGGCACAATACTTTACTGATGCGTTCCTGGGTGATGCTCGCAAGCTTGGTCTGAAAATTGCCTTTGAATACCCGGAGAAAATTCCGCACGCGACCAATCATATTGAAGATATGCAGCTAATGATTGCAGAGCTGCTGAAAAATGGTCATGCGTATGTCGGTGCCGACCAAGCTGTTTATTACAGCGTCGAAAGCTTTCCCAATTACGGAAAACTCAGCGGAAATTCTCTCGATCAACTCCGAGAAGGTTCCGGGGGACGCGTTGAACAGAAAGATCAATCGAACAAAAAACATCCGGGAGACTTCCTGCTATGGAAGCCGGATCAAAGTCATATCATGAAGTGGGATTCCCCCTGGGGAACCGGATATCCAGGCTGGCACATTGAATGTTCGGTCATGGCAAAAAAATTGCTGGGTCGTGATGTGATCGATATTCATACTGGCGGGGAAGACTTAATTTTCCCGCATCACGAATGTGAAATCGCACAAAGCTGTGGCACATCAGGAGAAGAGAGCTTTGCTCGCTTCTGGATGCACGCCCGCTTCCTGCTGGTCGAGGGCGAAAAAATGTCCAAGAGCAAAGGAAACTTCTTCACGGTGCGTGATGTACTCAGCGGCAAAGTCACCGGGCGGGATGTCCATCCTGCGGTGCTTCGTTACGAGTTATTGCGATCACACTACCGAAGTAACATGAACTTCACTGAAAAAGGATTGCGAGATTCCGCGGGTGCAGTTCGAAAACTGACCGAATTGAATGCCCGTTTGGAAGAACAAACAGGTGGCGAGGCTGCTCAAATTGATAACAGTTACCCAGTCGTTGCAGAATTCCTGCAAGCGTTATCCGACGATCTAAACATCTCCGGTGCACTCGGTTGCTTGTTCACATGGATTTCTCAGAAACCCGACAATCCCCACGAAGCCCTGGCTGCTCTACGGATTATTAACAAAATCCTGGATGTCGCACCGATGGAACACGCTCAGGAACTTGCCGATTCTGAAGAAGCATCCGATGCAGGCGGTCTCGACATCAAAGGGCTGTGCCAGGGAATTGATGCCGCCCGTGCCAACAAAGATTACGCAAAAGCCGACGAATTACGCGATCAATTACAAGACGCAGGCTACGAAGTTCGAAACTCTCCCGAAGGAACGGTGGCAACAAAACAACTTGCCTGAGAAGATTTTCTAAGCAATGTCTTTTCTGATAAGCCTAATACTCAAGGAAACCTCTATTAATTGGTTCTCCCCCTTACGAAGGGGGAGTGAGAGGGGGTTTTTGAACTGTTTTATAACCAAACTGTTTTCGAGAATCTCTAGGATTCAATTAATAGAAGCTCCCTCTATTACATTAACTTGTCCCCAAATGACCAGCCAGAATATGTCCTTTATTGACTTTTTATCAATATGGACATATTGTAGATGTAACGCACCGTTTTGTGCTTTCACAAGCCAGATTCCAGGAGTATCTTGTGGCGTTCAATTTTCCCCTTTCAAGCTCTTTGAAAAAGGCACGCTGGAAGGTAAAGATTCGCGACAGGGAACGCTGTGAACCTCCACATGTGACAATCATCAAAGGAACAGATGCATGGCGAATCGATCTTCGTACTAGAGAGTTCATGGATGACTCTCCTGATCCTGCATTAGTACCAAAGGAACTTCTCAATCTTATTTTCGAAGAAAAAGCACTGAGGCAAATATGCGAGCAATGGGATAAAATGTATCCAAATGATAAGGTTTCAGGCGACAGTGGAAACGAGGAATAAGGTAATGGCTATCAAGAGTAAAGAAATACAGAAACATTCCAAAATGTTCCTGCTTGATCATGCACTAAAGCGACAGTTCCATTTTGCCTCCTTGGAGCCGAATGTTATTTCTAAAAAGTCTCAAATTGGAGAGTTGTCGCAACATGCCACAAAAGATTCCCTTTGGGTCAGCTATGCAAGTGATCTAACTAATGCCTTAATGAAAAATATGCCAAACTCTCACTCTTCATTAGGACTCGGCTTATTTATTCACCCACTCGATGTGAATCTTATCCCTGTACTTTCATCACGGTTCCGTAGTATTGCGTATGCGGCGAACGGTGGTTTCCTTTGCCCAGAGGAACTTACTGAAGTCTTTGAAGCTGATAATCGCGATGATCTTTTTATCGGTTGCAATGTTGATGTGAAGACCGAGACGATCACTTTCTGGCGAGGAAATCTCAAGCCGTTAACAGTGGCGTTTAACGCCTTTGGAATTTCAGGAGACGGAACTAAACCCAATTTTGAAAAGTGCTGTGTCATTGATTCGGGGCTAACGGTCCAGCTTGGTGACTACGAAGCAGCAGTCGATGCAATTCTTTACGAAAACGACCCTGAATACCGAAGACGCCTATCGAAATTGCGACTACAAGAAGACCAATCATTTGGAGCTTCCCTGCGACGCCTTCGAAAGCAACGCGGACTTCGAAGAGAAGATTTCGAACCGGGTTTAAATTCCAAAACTATTGCAAGAATTGAGCAAGGAAAAGTTAAGAGAATTCACGTAAGAACTCGCAATATTCTCTCACAACGCCTCGGTGTTGAACCATCAGAAATAGAAACCTTCTAATAAACGCAGGCTANGAAGTTCGAAACTCCCCGAAGGAACAATCGCGACAAAACAACTTGCCTGATTTTCAATGAGGCTGATTCAGATAACTTCGAATGAGGACAACTAAGATGAAAAATTCACTTGTTATTGCTTTGGGATTGATGTTTGCATGCCTTTGTTTCACATCCAACGTGAATGCTGAGCATCAGGGGAAAGTGCAGATACTGCTTTTGGGTGATAGTACTGCTGAAGGCAGCGTGCCCAGACGGCTCAGACCAAACGGTCCGCATCTAGAAAGAATGTTAGAGATTCTGCTGGCTGCACAAGGTGATCTGCCTGCCTGTCATGTTGTTAATTCCAGTTTGAGTGGCGAATACATTCGCAGATTATTTGATTCCGGACGATACGATCGCGATGCAGCGAAATTGCCTGGGTTAGATTATATCTTCATTCGTTACGGCTTGAATGATCGAGCCAGGCGCGAAAACTTTTCAGAGAATTTCCCAAAGGATTTTCATGAGTTGCTTGCTCGCTTGAGAAAAGACCATCCGAATGCTTTGCTCATTCAGATGACTGTGATCCCCTTTTCTGGAGAAGAAGCCAGCAAAGAAATTAACGATCTGGTATTTGATGTGGCCAAAAAAGAAAAGCTGGAAGTCTTTGATATCTATCCTCGATATGCCACTGAGTTGAAAAAGGGGCCGAACATGTACAATTATCGGCGTTATTCTCTTGAAAGAGTTCCGAAGCAGTATCATGAACTCGTCCAACCGTTTGTCTTCAAAGGCAGTGTCGAAGTGATGGCTAACGAATTGGATCCCGTCTTGGGGCATTTGCCGGGCTGGTATTCAGATCGTCATCCGAATTTGGCGGGCTACAATGTGATTGCTGACGAAACAGCTAAGTATCTCGGAAAAATACTGCGAGAGAAAAACGCTCAATGAATTGACGAAATACCTTTGGGGGAATTTCCGAAAGTTGAATCTCAGAACTTCTTGAAGCCAGAACTTCTTGAAAACAGTTGAGTTATTAAACGGTTAAAAACCCCCTCTAACTCCCCCTTCCCAAGGGGGAGAACCGGTTTTAGAAAGACGGCGTCTTATGCCTGCTCAATTCTCTTGGCTAATGCTGTTGCCGTTTCGGTGCCATCAACCATGATTTCCTGGCACTCACTCAAATTCCTGAACCAGGTGTGCTGGCGTTTTGCGAATTGGCGGGTGCGAGTTTTGAGGGTAACGATGGTTTGCTCTAATGGCACGCCGTCCCTTAAATGTTCGATGATTTCTTTGTAGCCCAAGCCTTGAACTGCGGTTCGACCCGGGGGAGGATCTCGTTGTAACAGCTCAGTCACCTCTTCAATGAGACCTTGCTCAAGCATCAAATCAACTCGTCGATTAATACGTGCATACAGCCAGGGACGATTGGGGTGAAGCCAGAACACTTTTGCCGGGCGGTACTCGGGCGGGAGTTCGGGTTGCTGTTGTTGAGCAGAAAATTGCTTGCCGGTTTGGTGAAAGACTTCCAGTGCGCGGATGACTCTTCGCTGATCGTTAGGGTGCAGCCTCTTTGCTGAGGGCGGATCACATTTCAAAAGTTCAGCATGCAGATAGCCGGGCGTTTCAAGCTCTTGCTGCTCGGCTCGGTTTCGAAAATCCCAGTCAGCGGGCGGGCCTTCAAACACACCCCGCAATATGGATCGCAAATACAAACCGGTCCCACCAGCAAATAAAGGTGTTTTATTCCTCGCCAAAATGTCCTGAACAACTTCAGCTGCTCGGTCCATGTATTGAGAGAGACTGTATTCTTCTTCGGGATTAATCAGGTTAATCAAATGATGAGGTATCTGCGATTGTTCTTGCGCGGTCGGCTTGGCAGTGCCAATATCCATGTCTCGATAAATAGCCATTGAATCAAGAGACAGGATTTCTGCATCAATACTTTTAGCCAGCTCAATGGCAGTAGCAGTTTTTCCACAAGCTGTTGGGCCTGCCAGAAACCAGCATTGATGAAGCAGTTCAGGTGCAATGGACATGACAACAAGATCGAATCTATATAACAAAACAGAAAGGCTGAACTTAATACCCCGTTTTCACGGAAGAATCAAGTTCAGCCTATCTTTGAAGCCATCGAATTGAACACACCAAACAAATAGAAACTACTTCAATTTTCGATTCTTTTGTGAAGCTTGTCTAAAGACGGTGTCTGTTTTCAAGGTTTTCTGCAACTGTTCGTACATTGCTTCCACTGATTTGAACCCAACGATTTTTCCTAACAGATCCGCTTTCGGGCTAAGCACAATAGTACAAGGCAGCGATTTGATTTCCAGAATCTTTCCAATGTTCTTTTCTTCGTCCAAGTCGAGATGCACAGGAATAAAATTCTGTTTGATGTACTGCTCCATGCGAGAGTCAGATAAAGTCTCGTTTTCCAGCTTCTTGCAGTATTTGCACCAACTTGCACCGAAAACAATCAACATCGGTTTGTTTTCACTGATCGCAATTTGATGTGCTTTTTGCATATCATGTAGCCAAATTTTGCTGTCTAACTTGGAAATCCCCTCTGCGTTTACAAACGAAGCACTGAAAAACAGACATGCACAAAATAACAAAACTGTTTGACGCATCATAATCCCCATGGATTCAACATTCAAAATTGGCAAGGAGGATTTATTCGGTATCACAAAATACCGAAACCAATCCCCTGCGTTCTCGAATGTCCAATCGCAACCCGGGTTCGCTTTGACTGAATGTCTGATGTCATCCAGTAACTAAAGAGAACCACTCTTGTTTATTTTCGATGTGGACACATTACGAAACAGCGATGCCTTATCGCCTGGCAGCAATTGCAGTGTCCACAGCCCATACCGACATTGTCCTTGAAAGAACAATCGGCCCCATCTTTAATATCGGAAGCTGTTCCGGTTTAACTTGTGACGAAATTGCGGATTTTGCTATCAACGCAGATGTTCATCATTTTCCAATGGTTTGGGCGTTATTTCGAGCGTTTTTTGAATGCCCAATATGTAATCCAGTTCTCGAATACGGAATATTCTTAGCAGTCCCCAGTAAATAAATACTGAGAAGACGAGCGGAACCACCAATCGCAACATACGCATCCAACCGACTGGTTCGACCCCAAACCATTGAACCAGCCCCCAACATCCCGCAGCCATTAATAAGGTTGAAAGCAGGACTTTCCCGAAAAATGATCTCGTTTCGGTTGTGAAGTGAAGTTCGATTTTGGCACGCAGGAAATAAATCAGCCCCAGAAACTGACAACCTGCACTCAGCGCAGTCGCATAAGCCAGCCCCACTCCACCAAGAAAATTCATAAACAAGAAGTTCAAAGCCAGGTTCATCGCCACGCAAATCAATCCGATTCGTACCGGAGTCTGAGCATCACCTAACGCATAATAGACTCTCTGTGTTAATGAGATCCCTAAAAATGCCCAAATCGCAGTCCCATAAGCTGCAATTGTTGCAGCAGTCTGTTGAGCATCGTGTGCATCAAATTGTCCGTGTCTTAATAAGCAGTCAGCCAACGGAGTGGCTAGCAAAATTAGTCCCACAGATGCTGGACAGCCAATTGTCAGCATCAAACGCAAGCCTTCTGCTACATCCTGGCTAATCTGTTTTCGATTCCCGGCTTCCACATGATGTGCAAGTCGGGCAAATAGCACAGTCCCCAAGGCGATCCCGAATACTCCTAACGGAAACTGATACAACCTTTGACCATAGTACAAAGCAGAAGCTGTTCCTGATGCAATCCACTCGCCTTGCTCGGGTCTGGCATACCACCAGGCGAGTGCTCCATCGCACAAGGCATTAAGTTGTGTCACCGATAGCCCAATCACAATCGGAAGCATCGAGCGAAAAACACGAACAGCCTGAGGTATTTGATCGGTGCACTTTGTCTGAATGCGAAACCCTTTGCGATGCAGAACCCACCAGGGCAGAATGAGTTGGCCTACGCCTCCGAGAAGAATCGCTGAAATAATGATTGCGATTTGGGTTTCCTGGCCTGTTGCCCCAGGCACAATCACCCATAACGCGAAGATCCACACAACATTCAATAATACCGGAACAAGAGCCGGGACCGCAAAATGTCCGAGTGAATGCAAAATCGCTGTGAGCTGTGCAGAAAGACAAATCAAGACCACATAAGGCAACAGCCAAGCTGTCATCGAAAGAATCAATTGGCTCGAAGTCCCAAGCACATGACTGCTAGCCAGTCCATACAGCCCCAATTCTCCTACCAAAACAACGAAACTGAGAATAAGCAGTAAGATAAACAGCACTGCAGAAGCCAAGCGGTTTGCTCGCAACGGGTCTTGCTTCAGTTCTTTGACATACGCTGGCAAAAAAGCGGTTGTCAGGGCGCCTTCTCCCAAAAGTCGGCGACTCATGTTGGGTAACCGAAACGCAAGCGTAAATGCATCCAGAAGCGGCCCATTGCCGAATAGAGCAGCCATCCCAACATCACGGACTAATCCGAGCATGCGGCTCAAGAATGTCAGGATGCTGACCATGCGCACATGGGAAAACCATCCACCTTGCAAGTCTTCATCGTTAGCAGAATTCTGTTCAGAATCAGAAGAAGCCGGGCTATCAGTCACCCCGAGTCTCCAAGCTGATCGCTGGATCGAATCGGGCACAATTGATGTTTAATTCGAGCAGAATTTCCTGAATTCGCTCCATAGGAAGCCCCCATGTAATGCCCCAGACAATCACATCAAGATTTTCCCATCCCTGAGAAAGACGATCAACAATCAGCTGAACCAATAAATCATTCGATTGTAAAAGGGCTAAGATCAAACTTGAGGGGCCATCTTCGAACTCTTGCCAAGCCTGACAACCGATAACATGCTCGATTCGCTTGCTTCTACAATATTTCAACCAGTGCTCGCAGTACCACTGACGGATTGCCTCGTGTCCGAGATCGCGACCTTGTTTTTCGCTTTCAATCCATTTATGTCTGCACGCCTCTTCAATGCTTATCGCATGAAGACTAAATTTGCTAGAAGCCTGCTCATTCGAAATAACAGCCATTACGAGCACTCAATCCGTTTTTAACTCGAAGGTAACACCAGACTCAATAAAAAACTGCGTTGCGTGATTGATCGTGGCCTTGTACTGACAAGGGGGTAGGAGACATCTAACGCACGATCAAATACGCGATTGCGTAAAATCTGAAAGGACAGACAGTGCTTATACCTCTTACATGTAAACTCAACAAGATATTTTGTGAAGTTCTCTTGCGATAAAAAAGAGACACGACGGCAGGTGTAAGCAATGTCACTACATTAAAAGAGAGGGGACACCAGAAACCCTTTCTATGTCAAAATAATCCGGTTTTACCAAAGAAATTGATTTTGACGACCGATTATTAGGCTATAGAAAACTGTAATAAGTTTTGGGATAAGCTTGTGGCCTAATAAGGCTATTCATTTCAAGCACCCCTTATCGAATTGAGTGATAATTACTTCACTTCTCTCCTATTTAAAGTGAGTGTCAGGAATGAATTTCAAAGCACATCTCGGAAAGAGTCTGTGTGCGGTTCTTTTAGGATTGCTGAGCACAACTTCGCTCACAGGCTGCCAGACCCAAATGGGTGGTCAGACTCTTCCTTCCGCATTCTATCTGACTGATGATGTTCAATACTTCCCTCCAGGGCCAGAAGAAATGCTCCCCAATCTGCAGCGTGCCCTCAAGGAATACAAAACAGAGCAGAAGGCACAACGTGACGGGTTAAATGCCCCGTAATGCTGTTGCATTATTAATGGTGCAGGGAAACGATTTGCTTTCCTGTCTTCGAGCACTGATTTATTAATCGCAAGACAATCTACGGAATGGGTATTTCCAATAAAAGGCCCGCCCCTTCAACGCAATATTATTAAGCTTCGGATCTAGACTTAATTTTTTTGAGCGAGCATCGTCAGTCGATAGACGACTACGATGTGAGGGGGGACGTCTCACTCTCGGCGATAATTTTACTGGCAACCACCAGCAAAATAGTCGCCGAGTGCTGAGACTTTTTGCGTTCAATAACTACATCGGTTACTTCAATATCGATGCCGGGTGGCTCATACGATCCCGTTCAG
>JAESQE010000376.1 GCA_016765335.1 Planctomycetaceae bacterium | reverse complement strand
AGGTCGCACGAATTGGCGGGTTGCATTGTAAAATCTCCCAGAGTTTGCAAAAGTTGGACTCCGTTTTGTAAATTGGCACAAAAACACCGACGAAATCAGGCGGTATTCCCTCTGCAAACTTACTAGGCACATCCAATGCCAAATTCTGAGCAACCCTGCTATCAGTCTACGACTGGCACCCATCTTATTTCTTTGCCGAGTCTAATTCATTGAGTCGTAGCCAGAATCATAAGGGCTTGTTGATTTATTGAACCGGTGGAATCGCGTGATCAATGGATTCTGTATTCTTGGGCAGCACCGTAGACTAGGTCAAGAGACAGCCTTATCCAACGATGATAAACTCATCGCCACGCCATTCGTTTGCGATTCCCCAATCCGACAGGTATTCGCCAAGTTTGACGTATTCGATGAAATGACGACCAGGGCTATTCACGAACTTTCTCGCCCAGTCCATGCCTGGGCGGATTGACGTGAAGTCTGAGGTCATCTTCATCACGGCAAGTATGCTCGTAAAAACATCGTATGAACGCATCATGCATGATTGCTGAGTTTTGCCCCAGTCTACTGCCCATCTTGTTCTTTCACTGGTTCTAATTCATTGAATCATCACCAGTCCGCTACTCAAGTATATGGGGATCTATGCACAATCAATTCATTCAACAACACGCGTAAAATAGGCCGCTTGCAGCGCAAGAATTAGAATCTGGACTGGTTTTTCACAACTCTGTACCCAGACTTGAGCCGCACGGAGTTTTGAAAATAGTATTCACAGAAAGGCCCTTTCGGCCTGCCCGCTATTTAAGCAGCCCGTAAGCATTGCATTGGTGCCTATCCTTGATGCACCTCCCCTTGGTTTTTCGGAATTCGTCGTGCCGCGATCCTTTCTGGTCACTTTTAATTCTCAATAGGCAGGCCCTCTGCCTGCTTTTCGGACACACGTGCCCGGCACAGGTGCGGTCGGTCCGGTTGTGCCTGCTTTACGTCTTAATCCGGTTTTCTCGTCTTTGGTCTGGATTATCCGGCAGAAGAGGTGTAATCTGTTTGATGCCATCATCAAATTGACGTCGCCTTGGCGATAGTCTTTCCACGGACATGGTTCTCACTAAACCGTGGGATGGTTTGGACGAGAAGAGCTGTCCACTACGTAAAAGCTGATTCGTATTTACACAAAATCTATTTGCAAGCTGGAGGATGAGCGATGCTGGTATTATCAAGGAAGTCGGGCGAAAGAATTCGTATCGGAGATGACGTAGCAATTACGGTTGTTCGCATTGGCCCAAACACTGTCCGACTAGGCATCGAAGCTCCACGGGACTTAAGTATTCTGCGTGAAGAACTTTGCGTAGAAATCACCAGCACTGAAGAAACTGCTGCATCTGCAATCCAGCAAGATGCATCTGCAATCGCTGGTTGATATCTATTTCCAGCTAAAACGAACACTCAGTCATCGTTCGTAGGTTTATAGCGGCAAGGGCTTGGAGCATACCCAACGCGGCGATAACAAAGACGCGATTGCGTATCAGCCCAGCTTTTGTGCAATCGAAGACTATTTTAAAGGATACGTACAGAACAGTACGTATCCTTTTTTTTGATGACTGAAAACCGGGGCTTGCATGAAAATACGAATTCCGCCCATCAAATAGATCATTACTTCTCTTCACCTACATGAAGAATCCGCGATGATTCAAAGTGCGTGATGGCCCTGCTGCCGGGGCTTTGATTAACAATTTCAACTTGCCCAGTAAAGCAAGCCGCCCTATCATAGTCTGGCATCAAGGCATGTTGAAAACTTTCTAGAGAGATGGTCCCTGGAGAAACAAACAGGTTAATAGAAGTCATCTTATGAAATTACACCTTCTNGGAACGGGCGGCTATCATCCCAACGAACTTCGTCATACCTCTTGCCTGATGTTGCCCGAGCAGGGAATTGTCCTAGATGCAGGGACCGCTTTTTTTCGTGTTCCTCCTCGTGTGCAAAACAAACATCTCAAAGTATTTCTGACACATCCGCACTGGGATCACATCATCGGCTTGACCTACGTGATTGTGCCTTTACTTACCGAGCAGATCGACAAAATTACGATTTATGCAAATCGCTACACTATCGAAGCCGTCAAAAAGTTTCTGTTCGCTGAACCTACTTTTCCTCATATGCCCGACTTCGAAATCATTCTGCTTGAAGATTGTGAATCGCCGATACAAATTGAAAACTGCAACATCAGCTGGCATCAATTAGCATCGCATCCTGGCGGTTCGATCGGATACCGTCTCGAAACCGATCAGTCCAGCTTCTGTTATATTTCTGACACAGCNGTGGATGGAACATATACCGATTTTGTTCGCGGCTGCGATCTGTTGATCCACGAATGTTACTTCCTGGACGACATGCAGGATTGGGCAGAAAAAACCGGGCACAGTTTCAAATCGCAAGTGCTAGAATTGGCACGTGACGCGAATGCGAAACAGCTTTTGTTAACTCACATCGATCCGGAACAAACAGGAGAAGATCCCCTGGAGCTGGCGAAAGGCAACAGCATCTTCCCCAATGTTTCGACCGCACAGGACCTGATGACAGTTGATTTAGCGTAATCGGCCCTCTGCAACTCCTCCCGGACTTGTGCAAATTCGCGTATTTGTTTTTGACTTTGGGGATCTCTGCACGCTTACCCGCGGAATCTCGGCATTTTTTGTAAGCGTTACATCGAAAATGGATCGGAATTGTGAGCTTGGTTACTAATGGAACTCCAACTAGGTGATTTAGATTCTCTCTAGGCTTAGTTATTTGTTTTTAGTATAAATACCGCCTCCATTTCCACCCTTTTTCTCCTACTGATGGACATTGTTTGATGGCGTTTTGTCTACAGGGAAATCGATATTTCTGGCCAGGATTTTTCCTGCTTCTTTCCAGTTTATGCTTGTGCAGTCCAGCTTCTGGGCAATTGCATCAATCTGTAGCTGAAGCTCCATCTTTGGGGCAAGTTCCTTTAGCTCCTCCAGAAGCTGATTTTCTAACTCCACCGCCTGCTCCACTTCGCGTGCCTTCAGGTCTTGGAGGTTATTCGTTCGAATCAGGACCAAGCCTGTCACCTTCTCAACTCGAGACACTTTATACATCGCCCTACGATTCCAATTTGTCTGACAATCCCAGAGGGCCAGAGGATTGCCCGGACTGCTTTGATGGCTATTACCACAACAGCTCTTCCTGGAGCTGGAGTGTGTTGCCCGATAAATTGCTTTATAAATCCTACTTGGGTGGGCCCAGAGAGCCTCGCTTGGGGCAAGGTATTTTGTACTTGAACGGGACTGGAACAATTTGGTCTCTAGAAGCAGGTGGTCGTGCAGGCATACTAAGATATGGCTCGGGG
>JAESQE010000375.1 GCA_016765335.1 Planctomycetaceae bacterium | reverse complement strand
TTCAGAACAACGTATTTGTCGTTCGAGACGGTAATGTTCTAGGCCTGACTGTCCAGCAACAAACCAAAATCCAATCGCTGAGCCTGATTGAATCAGGCCTGCAACCAGGAGACCAAGTCATCCTGACGAATCTCGACACTCTCAAGACTGGTGATTTGGTGAATGTTTCGGAACAAGGGATTCTCACTTTAGAAGACGAATTGAAACGACTGCCCTTCCCAATTTTGAAGAAACTCGATTAATACCTGCGATGCATGGTCGACCATGATATTCTCTTCGGGAGGGTAAGGCGGCTGTCGAACCATTGCCAATTACGGATCATACCGTTTCTCAATCATTGCTTCTTCTTTTCTTTCTTTGTGTCTTAGTGCCTTTGTGGTAAAAAACAGGAACATACAAGACTCAAAGACACGAAGAAAATCATCACAATCTGGTACCGCTAACAGATTCAGAAACTCCTGCTCCCCGGATGAGTTTTTCAGGATCGACTACTTACGCGAATGCGTATCATTCGCGATCTAAAGAGAGGTACACAGTTTCCCAGCTCAAAGCACCTTGTTCAATCTGCTTTCGTAGCTCGGGTAATGTTTCAAGTAAATCGCGTGCAGCAGTATCTGAACTACTAAAAAGAGATAACGCAACGGCCTGTTTTTCGAGTTCGCTGCCCTGCTCGACTACACGTTTCAGATCATCCAATGCACCGGGTGTCAACTCGGGACGAACACATCGCCAAAGTTCAGGATGTACCGTTCTACTCGCTGCCCAACGTTCATGAGCATAATCGCACAACATCTGAGACAATTCAGCATTGACTCGTAAATCCAATCCAAGCACCGGATACAAAGGCGCTCCCACGAACAAACATTTCAGAACCATCTGGTTCCACATCCCATCAGAGAGTTGCTCACTCGGATACGAATTACGATGTGCAATAGCTCGGAACACACTTTGCATATTTGTCCGAATCCCTTCACCTGCTCGATCAGTATGTCGTTCCGGGTAAGGAAGCAATGGGATAGCCTGATAAAGTGCAATCAATTCGTGCACTTCACCAGCTGCAAATAGACGATCCAGCACCGTCACAAACTGGTCCTCAGATCCAGGATCATATTGCAGGATAAGCAAAGTTCTAGCCACATCCTGAACAGACCATAACTCAGGTCGCCAGCCGAGCCGTACAGCATCTGCCTGCTCAAGTTCCTGGGTACTCAACGCCAATTCTGTTTTCGGAAGTTTCCGAGAGACAAAACCAAACGCCAAATAAAGATCTCGCAAATTCCCTGATTGAACCGCAGAGCATTTCATCTGANTCCATTCACTGGCTGCTGAATCCAGTCGCTTGGCTAGCCACTCANAAAGCAGTTCAATTATTGATTCAGTGTTCGATTCAGGCATACTTTTCATCCGACTCACACAAAGACTTTACGAAGTTCCAATTACATTTTAATCAGGATACGACTCACGGCAAGAGACTCCACAGAATCAATAATACACTTATTGATGCAGCAATAGTTGCCCGAGGTCACATTTCTCCAAATGATCAACCAGATTCTGCATCGCAGTTCTTGCCTGGCGATTCATTTTCAACAACGCCAGCAGGAAACATGGAGACCGCGACAACTCTTTCAGAACCTTGATATAATCAGGATCTCCAGAATCCTTCAATAGACCAAACAATCTGGAATCTAACTCCGTTTGCACATCATCGCTGACTGCCCGGAGAATTGTTGTCGAAATCCCCTTTTGCATAGCAATTTTTGCAATCGCATAACTTTCCATATCCACAGCAACTGCCCCGGTTTTCAGGTTAGCATCCTGCTTGTCCAAANTGGTTAACAAAGGACAGTGCGAACTCAACAAAACAGGTTCGATNTCGACTTGCGTTTTCAGTCCAGGGAATACTTCAACTGGTAGCGAGTATTCACTCTCTGTCGATAAAACTTTGGAAGGTGAGAACAAATCTCCTATTTGAATTTCTGAGCACAACCCGCCACTCAAGCCTGCAACCAGAAGATGCTTCGGAGTCACTCGGTCTAGAAAACCGACTAAATTCTTTTTTACACTTGCAGAGCCTACACCACACTGAAACAGACCAACTTGCATCTGTTCGTTATTTTTGAGCGTTCCCGCATCGTAAGAAACAGCAGCGTCAGAACATCGTCTGGGATGGCTCAGCAGCTTCAGCAAAGCTTTCCACTCCAGCCCCATTGCACAGACAATCGCTAAATCAAGTTTCTGGTTCATAAGGACAATCTCTGCCTATGTTCAAGCGAATCAGAAACCGATGACATCAATACGATTCATCCTCTTCATTTTCATCAACCTGCGTAAAAACATCATCCTCTAATATTTCCTGTAGCAAGTCCGGCCGTTCAGCCAAGTCTTCGACAATGGCATATTTCCCTTCGCCCCATCGAAACAAATCCACATTTCGACAACGGTCACTGCAAAATGGGAACGTTGGTGAACTCTGTGTCATCTGAGGAGGCAAAGCTTTATTACAAACTGGACAAGTCAAAGGCTTTATCATGTATCTTTCCGATCAACCGTAATTCAATCGTTCTTCTTTTTTGTGGAAGTACTTTTTGACTCACCTTTTGTGTCACTTTTTTTATTCTCTGAACTGGCTGCTTTTTCAGCCTTCTGGGCAGCATCAACTCCTTTTTTGTAGGAAGCACTTCGGTAATCGGTTTCATAAAACCCAGAACCCTTGAAGATTACCCCTGATCCGGTGCCAATTTGCCGTTTAGCTTTCAGTTTGCCACACTCCGGACATTTACGAACCGGGGAGGCTTTAATCGATTGGAACAACTCCCACGCGGCATCACAATTGGCACATATATAATCATAAGTCGGCATACAAAACCCTCTTTTATCATCAAATCAAAATATCTTATTTTCAACCGCAGGCATTACGAATTCTGAAATTCATGGACGCTTATTCTTCCGTAGTCTCTGCGGGACCAGTTGAGACGATCACTTTCGATGGACGCACAATTCGATCGTGCATCCGATAGCCAGCTTCCAATTCTTGAACCACATGCATCGCAGGTACTTCTTCACTGGGAACTTGTTGAAGTGCTTCGTGAATGTTCGGATCAAACACTTCTCCCTGTGTAGGAATCACCTCAACAGAATACCGTGTGATCACATCCAGCATCTGCTGAACAACCATCTCAACGCCCTGTTTCAAATCATCGACACTGGTTGCTGCTTGTGATGCATCGACTGCCCGATTCAAATTATCGACTGCTGGCAACAAGTCTCTGACCAGACTCAATCCTTCGTATTTACGGAACTGAGCAGTTTCGTTCTGCGATCTCCTACGATAATTTACCAACTCAGCCTGTGAACGAGCCAGACGATCTTCCAGCTCTTTTTTATCTGAAAGTAATTTGGCAATCACTTCACGCATTCCAATTTCCATCGGAACAGTTTCAGAATTTTCTTCACTCGCTTCAGCAGACTCTTGCGATTCGCTTGAAGCAACCGGCTGGTCATCTTCAGAAAAACCTTCATCGATCTGGTTTGTGGAATCCTGATCTGTCATCTTAAACCCTCCCAGTTATTATATAAATCCATCAACAGAGGCAAAGCTCTATTTTGGAGTCTTGTCAACAATTCAGGCAACTTATCTAATCCATATTTAAGCCGCAATTCAATTCTCGAATCACGAATCGGTCCTAGTCGACAGATTTTTCCTCAGCTGCATCTTCTGCATCCCAATGAACAAATTCTTTGACCTGCTCCCAGAATGATTTCCGATGCTCGCTGACGTTTACGTGGTCAAGCTCAGCCAACTCTCGCAACAGACGTTCCTGTTCTTCATTCATTTTCCGAGGAACTTCCACATTC
>JAESQE010000374.1 GCA_016765335.1 Planctomycetaceae bacterium | reverse complement strand
TACTGTTTTTACGAGCTTTGTCGATTGCATATCGCAGCGCCAGGTTCATATCGGGATCGCCACCTCGTTGAGCTGCAACGATAATTGCACGGGAGAGTTTCCCGAATAATTTGCCTCTGACTTTATCTGCTCGTCCTTTTTTATGAGCGATGTTCGCCCAATGGGAATGCCCTGCCATATTGATTCACCGTTGCTGTTTCTAAGGAGTTGCTTTTGTTGTTTAATTCAAGGGTGCATTAATTGGCACTCTGATTGACATGATCTATTTGATTTTTGCTTTGATCTTTTTGATTAACGCTTGGTCTGGATACGTAGACTCTGTCTCGTGCTTCACTGCTGTCTTCCAAGCTTGGGTCGCTTTTTCAGTTTCTTTGAGTTTGTCGTAGCAGTCGCCCAGATGATCCCAGAGAACGGTGTCTCCCGATTCTGATTCTTCGACAGCCTGTTCAAGATATTTTCGTGCTTGTTCAAAATTTTTCAAGCGATATTGTACCCAGCCCATGCTATCAAGATAGGCATTATTATCTGGATCCGCATCGAGTGCTTTTTTGATCATCTTTTCGGCTTGTTCGAGCTTTTTATTTTGATCAGCATAAAGGTAGCCCAGGTCGTTGCAGGTAGAGATGTCATCGGGTTCGTCTTTGAAAATCTTTTCCAAAATGACTTCTCCTTCACGGAACTGCTGATTTTGTACCAATGCAGCGGAGAGAGAAAACTGGGTCTGTCGAATGAGATTTTTGTTGTTCGTTTCCTCTTGATGAACAAGAATGTCCTGAAAGATCTGAATCGCTTCAGTCCATTGCTTGGAGTAATAGTAAACCCAGCCCTTTTGGAATTTCCAGAGAAGTTCCTTAGGAGATTCTTCGATGGTTTGGTCAAGANGTTTTAGTGCTTTATCAGCCATCCCCTCGAATGCGAGACAGCGGGAAAGATCGTAGCGGATTGTTTGAACCTGCTCTGCATCTTTGGCTTCGATTGCTCTTTCGAGTAACGGGACATATATCTTGATCGCTTCGGCCCAATTTTTTGAAGAGTAGTGCACCCAGCCTTCCTGGTAAGCCCAGAGGAGGCTATCAGGTTGGGATTCTTTGATGGATTTGATCAATTGGAGAGCGTCCTCGACCTGCTCGTTGAGAACGAAGATGCGGACCAGTTGCAGTTGAAAANCTTGTCTGAATTGTGCAAGAGCAGGTGATTCGATTCCTTCTTCAAGGATTACAATCAGTTTTTCGTACTGTTTTTCACTTCTGAGGTATTGAGCCAGTTCGTTGTAGAGTGTCAGTTGGACTTTAGGATTTTTTTGTAGCTCAAGTGCCTGGTGGTAGAACTTGATAGCTTTATCATGCGACTTTTTCTGCATGGCCAGTTTAGCCAGTAGGTAAGATTGCGTGAACTTTTTCCGGTCATCCTTCAGTGCAGTGGTCTGTGTTTTTCCGATGTCCAGGATTTCATTTGTCAGCGTTTCGTTCTGACCTATCAATTCCAGTTCTGCTTCTAATCGTGCAGAATTCGCACCGTTCATCATGGATTCTGTTAATGAGTCAAGCGTTTTGGCAGCGTCTTTGCGAATCCGATTGATTTTCAATAACCCAAGGTGGACTTCCCCTTTGTTCTTTCCATCGAGCAAGTCGTTAAGCAGCTNTTCTGCTTTGGCGAGTTGCTCGCCATCAAGATACCGCCCGGCAAGATAGAGTTTGAGTTCTACATTTTTGGGATCGTTTTTGCTGAGCTTTTCTAATGACGAAATGGTCTCGTCAGCTCGATCCATGGCCACCAGAAGCTCGGCGAAAAGCAGATACGGCCCTTTCCCTTTGCTGACAAGTTTAGCATCAAGATACTCCTGGAGTTTTTCCAGTGCCTGGGCATGTTTTTTTTGTTTGTTGAGCACGCGAGCAATTTGATAGCTGTATGTGGATCGGTCTTTTCGACTGGCTNTGCCTGCCCGTTCAAAACAGTCTAATGCCTGTTTGAGATAGTCGGTTATCAGGAACAGTTCTCCCATCGAGTCGAATGTTGCAGCTTTGTTACCTTTGAGTGACTCCAAGGCTCGCTGAGTTCGAAAGTCGAGTGAAAAATTATCTGGCTGTGTCAACGCCTGATAAACAACCAGATAAGTCTTGGCAGCCTTCTGGCTTTCTCCGATGGCAAGGTACAATTGCCCCAGTTGGCCCATGATCGAAATGTAAGTGCTTGATTTCTTATCGACCGTGGTGCTGTTAATAGCCTTTTCAAAATATTCGATAGAGCCTGGAATGTTTTGTTGACGCAAGGAATAAATTCCGAGTTGACTGAGTAGCTCGAAATTGTTTGGATCGATCTGGACAGCTTTCTTGGCAAAGCCGATTGCGTCTTCAACTTTTTCAAGACGAAAAGCCACCGGAATGATCGAGCGATACAAGTACAGCGATTCCGGATCAAGCTCAATCGCCTGTAGATAGGCTTGGTAAGCGTCGGGGAATTTTTTCGCGTGTTCGTAGTTTCGCCCTGTCATGAACAAAGCGGTTGCTTTGCGTTTCTTTTCAGATTGCTCGGCTTGTTCAGGAGATTGCTTTGATTTCTCAATCAGTTCCACTTCAGCATCGCCCGGTTGCCGAAGTGATTGCAATAATCTTTCGAGCCGATCAGATTTCTTAGGGGGCTGCGCAGGTTTGCCCTGAGCAGAAATATGAAGTGGTAAGCAAATGGTAAACGTAAGCCCAAGGCAAATTACGAAAGCTGGCCTGCGAATGATATTGTGTAAAATGAGTCTTCTCCCGCCAAGGGTGTCGATGCGAAAAATATTCGCAGGTTCAAAAATTAATTGCAAAGAAATTTAGTGTCTGATAAAGAAGCCAGTTTTAGTGGTCCGTCTAAATAGAAAGAAGTCACTGTTTTGACGTATCTTATTTCACTAAGTGAGTTTTACCACGTTTTGTGAACTTTACCAAGACCGGGTTAATTTCAAGGGAAAAATAACCAGAGAGTATGAAAATGGAATCAAAAGTGGCTCGCCGGTTTCATTGGCAGACCGAGTTGGTTTAAGTGCTTAAAAAGAAGTGGAATTGAATTTTCGATGTGCCTGGATCGGGTTGACATGAGTTGGTTCAATCAAACAATTTGTGCAAACAGAGGCAATCTGCACAAAAAAACATGCGAATCTGCTTGACCAACGGCAAAATCCTCGATAAAAAAACGATATATCGATATGATAGGTCGTGTATGCAGGATTGTTTAATTATCCTGTCGAGGCTAATCACGGTAGGAAAACACTTCATTTCAATNAAGTTGGGATGATTTGTTTCACGAATATCGCAGGACATTGGAAGGAGAACGTAATCGAGACCACGCATCGAGTGAATGAGCAAATCAGAATCACGCCAGTTCGAGTCATCAATCACGATGGCGAAATTCTGGGGATTATTGAGACTCTTGAGGCGAAATCTATTGCCTTAGAAGTCGGGATGGACCTTGTTGAGGTCGCGCCAAAGGAGAATCCTCCTGTCTGTCGGATTATGGATTATGGGAAATTCAAGTACGAACAGAAAAGAAGATTAAGCAAAAACACGAAAGTTCATCAGACTCAGCTCAAAGAGATTCGCTTACGCCCTAAAATTGGGGAACACGATATCGACTTTAAAATGAAGAAGGCTCGCGATTTCCTTCTGCATAACGATAAAGTGAAGTTGAATGTCATGTTCCGAGGGCGAGAAAATGCCCATCATGATCGTGGTCGAGAAATTCTGAACAGTATGATTGCCAGTTTGGAAGATGTCTCCAAGATTGAAAAGCCGCCCGGTATGGAGAGTGGTCGCAGTATGTCAGCGATCTTAGCTCCTAAATAGCCGGAAACGTGTCCTTATGTTCCGTGGTTGCCTTTTGGGTGGTCGGACTTTAGGGGCTTTTGTCTGATTCCGGGAACTTTTTATCGGTTCGACTCTGTATGACTACCAGTCGGGGAAAATGCTTGCTATACTTCCCGACTTCGATTTTAGGCCAATTCAAGGGATTTGTGATTGGTCTGGCCTTGGTTATGTTGCCGGCTATAAGCTACAACTTACCTCAGGGCAAGGTGTTATAGGTTATTTTGTGTTAAGATACTTGTTGAAAGAAGAGATTTTGCTGTAAGATAAACAGCAAAAATGGTGATAAAATGCCGAAGCAAAAAACACATAAAGGGATGCAAAAGCGGTTCAAGGTAACAGCTACGGGGAAGGTCAAGCATCGTAATTCTAACCGTGGTCACATCTTGGGGAAAAAAAGTGGGAATCGGAAACGACATCTTCGCTTGGATGGAGTGATTACAGGAACAAATGCAAAGAAAATTGCAGCTGCTCTTAGCTCTGGAGCTTAAGTTCCACAGGCACTCAGTATTCCACAGACAGACGGCTGACTAATGTACTTTGAGAGGTCCTGTTGAGGTTTCGTAGAGAATTACAGAACTTTGGGGCCAGGTACGCTGGTTTTATTCCCGGGCGAACTGATTAGATAGTAACAGAAACGGTAGTGAAGTAAGATGAAAGTAAATAGTGGAGTCGCCCGTCATCGCGCGAAAAAACGATTGTNCCGTGAAGCTCGCGGTAACTTTGGTGGCCGAAGGAATTTGCTGCGGACAGTCAAAGAAACAATTATTCGCTCGCGTGCCTATGCTTATCGGGACCGTCGAGTTCGCAAACGCGATATGCGACGATTGTGGATCACACGCTTGAACGCAGCTTGCCGGATGCATGGAGTCCGTTATTCTGTATTCATCAACGCTCTTGCAAAGTCGGAGATCGGTTTAAACCGAAAATCTCTCAGCGAAATTGCAATTCATGAGCCAGCTATCTTCGAAGAAATCATGGTTGAAGTTAAGAAATCAATCGCTTAACTTGGCACTACGGTGTTTGAGTTGGCTTGAGATCATGCCGAAGACTGGATGCACTAACGTGTTAGTCCGGCTTCGGTTTTTTTTATTGTCGTAAGCAGCAAGTCGTTTGTGTGGCAGGCCTGCAATCTATTCGTGTTTGACAGAGGTTTGACAGAGGTTTGACAGAGGTTTGACAGAGTGTAGTAGTCCAACTAGCGTTAAATGATAGACGGCTTAATGAATGTTGGAATATGATTTCCTGACGTCTTACCCAGCGTAGCCGGTATCAAGCAGGGGAAATTGAATAAACCACGGAGACGCAGAGGCCACAGAGAAATATCCAGGTGAGACTTATTTTATCGCAAAACGAGACAGTATGTTTCTTGAGTTATATCAATTGTNTGACTGCTACTTTTTTAACTCGGTGTTCTCTGTGCCTCCGTGGTAAAATAAAATCTATCCGTTTTCATTTGTTATCAATCGGGACATCAAAAAGCTTTATCCAAAGGACCGACCTTTAATGCTAGTTGGACTAGTAGATCAGGCTGTGCCGCTGATATTGATCCGGGAAAATCATCGATCATGAATTTAATCGAGACACTTGATACTTATCAATCAGAAGCTTTGCAGGCGATTGTCGATGCACAGGATATTGCAGCGATTGAAGAAGTGCGTATTCAGTTTCTGGGGAAAAAGAAGGGGCGGCTGAAAGAGATTCAGCAGTCCCTTTCCAAAGCAACCCCAGAAGAGCGTCCAGAACTCGGTAAGCGATTCAATCTTGCTAAGCGGGCAGTCGAGCAATCTCTGAAAGATCGCAAAGCAGTTCTTGAAAGCGAAAAACCTCAGGAAGAGGCGATCGGGATTGATGTCACATTGCCAGGACACTCTTTGAATCTGGGGAAGCGACATCCGATTTCTCAGACGATTTCAGAATTCAAGGAAATCGCTGGGCGTCTCGGGTTTGATGTCGAAGATGGTCCCGAGGTCGAAGACGATTATCATAACTTTGTCGCATTGAATATTCCGGAAGATCATCCTGCCAGAGACCCTTTGGATAACTTCTATCTGGCGGTTGCTCAAGCAGGCGAAGGTGGTCCCTGGTTGTTGCGGTCTCAAACATCAACCGTGCAAATTCGCGTGATGGAGGAGACTCCGCCGCCGGTTCGAATCATTTCGACCGGGCGGGTTTATCGGCCCGATACCATCGATGCGACACACTCTTGCATGTTTCATCAAATGGAAGGCTTGTATATCGACACCGATGTGACAATGTCTCATCTGAAAACAATTCTGAAAATGATTGCGACCGCTTATTTGGGCGATGATGTTGCGATTCGATTTCGTCCCTCTTTCTTCCCGTTTACAGAACCTTCGGTTGAAGTCGATATGCAGTGGGGAGATACCTGGCTCGAAGTTGGTGGTGCAGGGATGGTCGATCCGAATGTGCTTCGGGCAGTAGGCTACGATCCTGAAAAAGTTTCGGGATTTGCGTTCGGTCTGGGCATGGAGCGCCTCTGCATGAAACGCTACGGCATCCACGATATCCGTCNGCTTTACGAAAACGATGTTCGATTCCTATCGCAATTTTAGGCGATCAGGTACATTGCTGATATCTTCTCAGCTTGAATAGTCTCTTTGTCTTCTGAAGGAATAACCACATGGGAGTTCGATTGAGAATCGTGCCGCTGGCGGTTTGTTTTCTCGTCTCGACGATGTTTCTGGGATCGGGTTTTTCTTCAGCA
The DNA here is from genome assembly GCA_016765335.1 of Planctomycetaceae bacterium. Lineage (GTDB taxonomy): Bacteria > Planctomycetota > Planctomycetia > Planctomycetales > Planctomycetaceae > Rubinisphaera. The sequence continues at coordinate 1,879 of JAESQE010000374.1, read as the reverse complement.
TCGGCAATGGATATCAAATTAGACCCGCCGGGAGATCGTGAATTTGTTCGCGATCTGGCGGAGATGATTACTCCGGAAGATGAAGAGAAAATCAAGCAGCTTTGCGATAGCTTGCTCACCGACAAAGCGACTCCCATCATTGTAGTCACGATTGATTCAATGGCTCAATACGGAGCTGGGCATGGAATGCGGATCGAAACCTTTGCAACCCTGCTGTTCGATCAATGGCAAATTGGGCATGCCAAGCTGGGAAAACAGGATTGGAATACTGGCATATTGCTTTTAGTTTCCAAGGGAGACCGGAAAGCTCGCATTGAATTAGGGGCAGGTTGGGGGCGAGAAGAAGACGCTTTGTGCAATCAAATTATGGAAGACTATATCATCTCTAATTTTAAGCAGGGCCAGTTTTCAGAAGGAATTGTTGCTGGGGTGGAAGCGTTGGATAAAATGGGCCGCAAGCTTGAACTGCCAACTGTTCCGCGTCCCTGGTGGCATTATGCGTTGATTGTCGGTTCAATTGGCTTAGCGATTTTTACGTTTGTTTCTATGATTCGTCGCGGTGCAAGCGGTTGGGCGTGGCTCTTTTGGGGAGCAACTCTCGCTTTGGTCGGAACCATTTTGTATCATGCGTTAAGAAGCCAAGGCGGTGGCAGCGGCTTTGGTGGGGGATCGTTTGGCGGCGGTTTCTCGGGCGGCGGCGGGGCAACCGGATCTTGGTAAGGAGAACAGAATATGCTTCGAGCATCTAACTTATTCAACGACGAACAACAGGCAAGCATCAAGCAGGCTGTGATCGCAGCGGAGGCTCACACTTCCTGCGAAATTGTGCCTGTCGTTGCAACGTCTTCGGGTCGATATGATCGAGCAGAAGATGTCATTGGCCTGTGGCTGGCAGTCATCGCAGCTGTGACGATCTGGATTCTGTTTCCGCATAGCAATTCGGATGCTGGAAGCTGGAGTTCAGGTTCGCTGTTCACAGAAGTTTTGATACTGATTGTGACCATCGTTATTGCATTTATTGTCGGAGCAATTGCCGGGAGTCGGTTAGGCTTATTGCGACGTCTGTTTATTCCACAAAAGCAAATGCAGGAAGAAGTCTCTTTGCGAGCAAGACAGGTCTTCTTTGATAACCGGGTGCATCACACCAGCGGAGCGACCGGGCTGCTGATTTATGTTTCGCTGTTTGAGCATATTGCGATCGTACTTGGCGATCAGGAAATTCTTGACCATCCAGATTTGGGCCAACCGTTTCTCGATCAACTGTGCCAGCAACTCACTCAAAGCCTGCATCAGGGGCATCCCACGGAAGCTATTTGTGAAACAATTACCCAGGCTGGTCAGCAGCTTTCAGCTCCGCTTCCACGAGAATCAAACGACATCAACGAACTGCAAGATGCCCTGGTTTTAATCGATTAAGAAATGTTTCGTCTTTCACTTACGGTGCACTGCTTGAAGTGAGTGGAGCAGAAAAATGGCTTCTCTTGTTTTTCTTTGTGATGCTTGCCGAGAAAACTGAGGCTCTTTTGCAGAATGACCATTCGTGCTTGGGCAGCTAACTGTTCCCCAAAAGTGATCAAAGCCTCGGTGGGTCGGTGAATCAACAACGGACCATGAATAATCGATTCGCCACACAGCTTCTAATCCGTTTTTGTCAATCGCGTACCCCTGGTGATCCTGAAATCGAATGATTGTGCATCTAGCCACAGCAGCCTTTGGTTGGAGTTCACGCTTTAGCGTGCTTCTCGAATAAGCGGGCAGGTAACACTGAGCCGATAACTCTCCACAAAAAGGGTAGGCTGGGTCAAGACCTTAGGTTTTACCACATCTTTTGTTTGGCATGCAAATTATATGACACATTGGGAGATTTGCGATAACTTTG
>JAESQE010000373.1 GCA_016765335.1 Planctomycetaceae bacterium | reverse complement strand
GGTACTTTATTCTTGGTTCGAAAAGTTACGGACGCAATAACCAGTTTCTTATGCAGACCGGTTATGAACATGTTGGGCAAGTGGTTGCATCTCTGGTATCATCGGCTGTGTCGTCTTAGTTTTTTGAATCTTCTTTGAGAGCTTTGTTATGTCTGCTGTTCCGGTTGCACCTCTGGCCTCTTTAGATGAACTCTGGTTTCAGGTTTCAGGCACGCTTTGCAATCTCAAATGTGAGCACTGTTTTATCAGTTGCAGTCCGACGAACGATTCCTTTGGTTATCTTTCGTTAGACCGTGTGATGCAGTTACTGGAAGAGTCTATTGCGCAGGGGGTCAAGGAATATTATTTTACCGGTGGCGAGCCGTTTCTGAATCGTGATTTGGTGCCGATGGTGGAGCAGGTTCTTCAAGTCGGAGCGGTCACTGTTCTGACCAACGGCACGGTCCTGAAAACCGATTGGTTAAAGCGATTGCGTGCAGTAGATCAGTCGTCTCGATACAGCTTGGAATTTCGAGTTTCGATTGATGGTCCCACACCCGAAATGAATGATCCAATCCGTGGAGAACGGTCTTTTGAACGAGCCATGCAAGGTGTCTCGTTGATGTGCGAATACAATTTTCTACCCATCATTACGATGACGCGCACTTGGGATGAAGCAGATGACGAGCAGATACTGGGGCAATTTAGAGAGGTGCTGAAACAACACGGGTATGCACGTCCTCGACTCAAAGTGCTGCCTCGATTAAAGATTGGAGCAGAAGCTCAACGAACGGCCGGGTACAATCAATTCGAACGCATCACTCCGCAAATGATGGAAGGCTTTGATGTCAGTCAGTTATTGTGTAACCATAGTCGTGTCGCGACTGACAAAGGAATTTATGTTTGCCCAATTCTGATTGATTCCCCAGCAGCCAGGTTAGGGGAGACGTTGCAGGAATCCCAAGTGGACTTCCCTTTGGTGGACGGGGCTTGTTACACCTGTTATCAGTACGGTTCGATTTGTGCAAATCCGTCATCAAAAAAAATGGAAGCTTAGCCGACAACCAGTCGTTAAGTGGGATATTTTCTATACTCGTTTGAGGTACACCGGCGGCTAACGCCTTGCCGCTCACTTTAGTTCACAATTGCTTTTTTGAGAATCATTAAATATGCGAACTAAAATTGCTTGCTTTGGCGGAATCTATAATAACTATCTGGCGTTTGAGGCAGCCATTGAAGATGCTCGGTTGCGGGGAGCTGAACAGCTTTATTGTTTGGGAGATTTGGGAGCGTTTGGGCCTTACCCAGATCGTGTGTTTCCGCTGTTGATTGATAATAATATTCAAACCGTGCAGGGGAATTACGATCATAGTATTGGCAATGCGTTGGAGGATTGTCAGTGTGGTTACACGGACCCGCGTGATAACTATTTTGCTGCGATTAGTTACGAGTACACACTGGAAAACACGGCGACAAAAAATCGTGATTGGATGAAAGAACTGCCTGTGGAAATTCGTTTCAGCTGGCAAGGGAAACGATTTCTGCTTTGTCATGGCAGCCCACGTAAAACCAATGAGTTCTTGTGGGAATCGACAACCAGCACCGCATTTCTGGAACGATTAACTGATGATTATGATGCCGATATTATTCTAGCAACGCACACCGGATTGCATTGGCATCGCGAATTGAAAGATGATCGCCATTTCATCAACGTGGGCGTGCTTGGTCGCCCGGAAAACGATGGCACAACGCACGTCTGGTACACGCTGCTCACATTACAGTCAGACGAGCAGCAAGGCGTTTCTGTAGATATCGAATTTGTCCCGGTGGAATACGATCACCAACGTCTAGCCCGGGAAATGGAATCAGAAAATATTCCGCAAGAATTCATAGAAACAATTCGCACCGGCTGGTGGACAACCTGCCTGGAAGTACTCCCCATAAAAGAACGCAGAGCCGGGAAGTATTGAAGATAGTTTGATTGCAATCAGCACTGATCAATTCGGCGCCATTTTAGACCAGCGTGTATTGCCGTCTTCTATCAAAATCCAGTTTCCAGCCATTGATGCCTCTTTGTTGTCGTCGCGTTGACTAATTTTGTGAGTGGTTTCTGTTCCAGATGGCCAGCGAATCTTAATAATTGTCGCCTCTTGGTCTGAATTGATTATGATTTGACGAACTCGCGAATTGCATGCTAAGTATCCACCATCACTGGCTAAGTGAATTGTTTGAGTGTGGTTCTTGAATATGGCCTGGATCACTGCGCCAATTGCATTTCGGTTCGAATGAATTCCGACCAGTCGGATTGTTACTGTTGTTTGTGTTGATCTGGTTTGGTTTTCCATTAGTCCGACTGGGCGATTCTGATGAACAACCACGATATCTGGTTTACCGTCCTGGTTCCAATCAGTGATTGCCACACCGCGTCCCAAATTCTGCTCGCTAAAATATTGACCTGCTGAATTAGATACTTCTGTGAATTGCCCTTCACCTTGATTGCGGAATAGTTGAGCAGGCATTTTCCAAGGTTGATCCCCAGTTTTGTCATTCATAATGTGACCGTTGGCTACAAAGAGGTCGCAGTAACCATCATTGTCAAAATCGCATCCCTGTGTTCCAAATCCAAGCAGCGGTAGTGTTGNCTCAAATAAACCTGCATTACGGGTGTCGTCTTTGAATAGAAGGTCGCCCTCATTTTTGTAATAAGCATTATGCTCTAAGTAAAAGTTAGTGACATAAAGATCGGGGCGTGTATCCTGGTTGAAATCGCCCAATGCAATCCCCATCCCTGCTTGAGCCCGTCCTCGTTCGTCCAAAGCGGTGCCTGAAATGAGTCCCACTTCTTCAAAAGTGGGCGTTTTGTCTTTGGGTAGAGTTGTGTTTCGAAATAGAAAATTAGGAACACCATCATTGGAGACATAGACGTCGATTCGACCATCAGAGTTGAAGTCGCAAGCGACAACTCCTAGTCCTTTCCCGTTAGGAAGATTTATTCCAGCAGTGTGTGAAACATCAAGAAAATTCCCTGCCCCATCATTTAGAAGTAGGCGGTCTGCTTGTCCGTTGAAGCTTGCAGGGTCACAAGGTCGATACGAACCATCCGGGAGTGGGCAGGTTTTAAGTTCCGAGACATAATTTGCAATGTATAAATCTTGCAAGCCATCGCCGTTGAAGTCAGCTGCTGCAACTGAAGTACTCATCTCCTGCTCATTGAATCCAAGCTCATCGGAGAGATCTGAAAATGTTCCGTCGCCGTTGTTGATGTAAAAGTTATTCTGACCAAAATTCGATACGAACAGATCGTCGTGTCCATCATTATTGAAGTCCCAGGCAACCCCACCTAAACCGTAACGGTTAGATCCCAGACCTGCATGATGAGTAACATCCTGAAATTGAGTACCATCAATATTACGAAACAAGCGATCAATATGTTCGGTGGTATTTTGACCGTAAGGCAACCGTGAGCCTTGGGGGAAGTAAAGGTCTTCCCGACCATCGCCATCGTAGTCGATCACGATGACACCACCTCCCATGCTTTCGATGAGATGTTCAAAACCGGTTTCCCCGTTGAAGTACGTAAAATCGATACCGGCCTGCTTTTGAACATCAGTAAACTCAATGTTGGAGCGGCTTTTTTTCTTCAAGGTATTAGCTTGGGCATTGGAGTCAGGTAAATGTTTTGTTATTGCTTTGATGTTCAGGTTTGAGAGAATGCTGTCTAATTCGTTTGGCGTGTCTGGTGTTGGATTCATCGCCAGTTCACGAACAGCTTGGTATTGTTTTAGAAGCTCAGAGTCTTGAGGTGAGAGTTTGCAAGCTCTCAGGTACCAGTGTGCTGCCTCTCTGTTTCGGTTCAAATCTTTGAGGTTGGAGCCGATTTGAGAGTACATTTGCAGAAGTTGCTGGTTTTCCGAAATGCCACCTTGTGTTAATCTGATACATAAACGATTCAGGTTGTCTAAGAGGACGGATCGCTTGGAAAAATAAGTTGCTTCTTTCTGAAGCCCTAGTCTTCGTAACGACTGCCCAAGGAAAAAGCAGCCTTCTTTGTCGTTGGGGTTGAGACTGCACACTTTGAGAAAACTCTGGACCGCATTTTCCCAGTGCTCCTGCTTGATGGCAACTTCTCCACAGGCCCGATTCAAATCGAGTGTTAGGTTTTTCTTTGCAACGGAATTGCAAAGATCAGCTGCGGTGGTGACCTGATTGAGTTCCAGGTGGGCCAATATTTTTTGGGCCTGGAAATTGTCATTTTCGGCAGCCTTGGAAGGCGATGCATTTAAGATTTCCAAAGCCTTGGCCGCTTCGTTGTTTTCTCGATAGGCTTTTGCAAGAGCAGTTCGACTTTCGATATCAGCCGGATTATTCTTTAATGTGAGATTGAATACTTTGATCGTTTCCTCAGGGGGAAATGCGGCATCAAATGGAATGGTTCGGAATATCNATTCCTGGTCGGAGAGAGGTCGTCTTTCTCTGACTTTATCTAGTACTTCGACAAGTTTTTCAGGTTGCCGTAACATTTGGTAGATGAGGATGAGTTTCTCGCGGGCGTCTAAATAATCAGGCCGCAATCGAAGGGCTTCCAAGAACAAGTCGCGACTCTGGTCAACTAGCCCGCATTCTATTGCAACGGTGCCTTCCAGGAATCTTGCTGTGGCGGTTTCTTCCTGTGTTTCGTCTTTGATGGATTGCCAAACTTCAATTGCTCGTTCGGTTTCCCCTGCTTCCCTAAGCAGTTGCCCATAATAAAGTCGTGCCTGGACGTGGTTGGGCTCTCGCTGAAGACATTTTTCAAGGTAGAGTTTAGCGGAAGCTAAGTCATTGATTGCGATAGCCTGTTCCGCTTGAAGGAAATAGCTTTGCGACTCTTGCTTTGTTGAACGGAGAGAAACCAAAGTAATCCCGAACAGGGAAACAATGGCAAGCAGGGTTAAGAGAACCCCTAAGCGGGAGCGAAAGACATTTTTGAATGTCATGGATTTTGGCTCTTGAAACGTTGAAGTTTAACTGACAGCGTTACTAGTTGCCTCAGTCCAATGTACGTTGCTGCTGATAAAAAAACAGGCAGGGAAGAGGTAAACTCTCCCCTGCCTGTTGGATTCAATAACTATATACAAGAGTGCCAATTAGTATTCTTGTCATAGTAGGGCAGCTTTACAGTGGGGCAGGTGTGCCACCAGCTGATTTCTTCTTCTCTACCTTCTTGGCACTGACGAAATTAAGATCTAAAGATTCACTTCCATCTTCAGGAATTGTAATCTTCAAAGGTGCCGTGGATGG
>JAESQE010000372.1 GCA_016765335.1 Planctomycetaceae bacterium | reverse complement strand
TAAATCTGGTTGCCAGCCATGCCAGGTCCACGGTTCTGTTTCTGACACATTGTGCAAAGAAAGTGTCAGTTTTTTGGTTTCATAGGTCGCATCGTTCAAGGTGTCGAAGACTTGGCCGGAAGTGTGTCCATCGAAATGGCACGTATGGCAACTGAGCCAGCCGTCACGAGAACGTTTTCCGTCAAAAAAGATTCGTTCCCCTTGCATGATCAAAAATTCGTGTCGAGAAACTGCTTTTGCAGTTGTGCTGTTTTTGTCTGACACGCGAGTTTGAAGAGAAATGGTGGCGATCAATTTTGCATCGTTCAAATCGATAATCTGTAGAGAGTCATCGAACTCGTTAGCAATTATCGCACGATCATCGTCCAAGAATACGAGATCAATGGGTCTTCCGCCTAGTTTAATTCGCTTTAATATTCCCGGTTTTTCAGTGAGATGATTGGGGGCAAAATCTCCAGGATGAGACGTTGGCCAGGAGATTTCTTGTGGTTTGAGGATGATCGCTTCCTGAGCTCCGCTGGACAGGACTACCAATTTATCCTGTGAAGAATTTCCTCCAACGACTGTTAAATCTGCAACTCCGTGTCCGGGAATATCCAAGTTCATTTGTTGTTGATTCTGTGATTTACCGTGTGGCACATTAAATGTTGCCAAGCGATTATTGACGACCCAGCCACGAGAAATGTTCGAGGCAGTCAAAGGAAAATCACGATTGATTGTTGCTGGAACAACAAGTCTCTCTTTCGTTAAAAACGAGGGTTGTCCCAGATTGAACGCGTTGTGGTGGAGAGGTTGTTTGCTGAGAATTTTTCCGTTCTGTAAATCGTAGCAACGAATTGCGGCTGGAAGTTCAGAGGTTGCTGCAAACCATTTTTCATCAGGGGAAAGCAGCAAGAAACGAGGATAAGCACCGCTGGGGTNTCGGCGGACAATTTTCCATGACTCGGTATCGAATGCAACGATTTGATCCGGATGGTGTAGCGATACTAATAACCTGTTTGATCCCTTCGCCCAAGCCAGTGCGTAGGGATAAGCCGTTAGCTTGATGCGTTGAGTCTGTCGCAGTTCATTATTTTTGAGGTTCAGAATGGACAGGCTTTTGTCTTGATGGAGACTCACAACGATTGTCGTTTGGTTTAGCCAGACCAGATTGATGGGTTCTTTACCCAGGTGAATTTCTGAAGTGAGCGATTGGTCTTTAATTGAAACAAGCGAAACTGTGCCTGCGATACGATTCGCAGTCGCGGCCCAATGTTTATCAGGNGATAACGCAATGGCTCGCGGTCGAATTCGTTCATTGCAATAGGCGAGATTATCCAGGTTGGTGAGCAAGGTCGCAGAGAATATTGAGCTGAGAAAAATCAGGCCGTAGAGCTTTGAAGTTAGCTTCGTATTGAGGTGGGCAGTAAGAACTTTAGTAATACGAGAAAGGTTCATTAACATCGTTTCAGGGGTTGGGTTATTTGTCATGCTTTGGGCATAAGAAACAGAGTTGATGTCGATATTTGTGATCGGTCGTGGTTTCCGACTTTAGCTTATCATTTTACGGTATTTAATGTTGGGGAACTGGACAATAAATTTTAAATAAAATGGTCCTGGGGGGCGTTGAGTATTGGGGACTCTCTGGAAATCTAAGGGGTTTTGCTAGAAGAAGAAAACGTTTTAATGCCTGGGAAATAGGGAAAAACGTAGTTGTATCGGCAATTACATTCAGAAACTGAATGTAATTATTTCAAGCTGAGTGTACTGAAATGAAACGTCTTGACCGTAACCAGAAAATTGCATTACAACCCGGACCGTCTTGGTGAGAACTAGCAAGTCAGGACGGCTGGCAGATCTCACCAGGCACTTATTTATCCATTCTGAAATGGCTTCTTCCTAGAAGCAAAATCAAGATAAGTTGGATTAACAATTCATCCGAATTACTAGCCAACTGAAACATNCCTTTGTTCTGCATTAACTGATTTTATTGCCCACGATTCAGGACAAAGCGTTGTGTTGAGGATTCACTCTCAGTCACAACGAAAACTACCGACCCTACTCAAAACAGTAACACTATTTTTTTTTCAGGACTGTGCCCATGTCGTTCACACGATTACGTCCCTTGGCAGCTGCTCTCATGTTGGCGGTAATTCCGTCGGGTGCAGGAGAAGCCCAAGCACAATTGTTTAGAAATCTTACAAATCCTTGTAACACTTGCGCTCCGCCTCAGCAGGTTGCTTACAATCCCTGTTCAGCTTGCAGTCAGCAAGTTGTTTATCGTTCTGTGCCTGTGACTCAGTATCATCAGGTCACTCGAACAGTACGAAAGCCGATTGTTGAAACTGCTTACGAAGATCGTCAAGTNACACAGTATCGAACAGTTTATGAAACAAAGACTGCTCAAATCCCAACGGTTTCTTACCAGAATGTGACCTCTTACAAAACAGTAACACGAGACATGGGTCGCTGGACAAGCTTTCGGCAGCCCATTCATAAAGTCTCTGCTTGTGAGTATGACAATTCACGAGGTTTGCTTGGCTTCTTGAATCGTTCACGACATAATATGCGAAACGCATTGACGCCTAACAGCGTCACTCGCAGGCAATATCAATCTAATGTTGTTGCGATGCAGGTTCCTGTTCATAGGCAGGTTGCAATTCGTGGAATGCAAACGGTGAACTATCAGGTTGCACGTCTCGAACCATTCACAACAACACATCGGGTTGCAGTACGAAAAATTCGCTATGAAGATCAGCAAGTTGTAGCGATGGTGCCAACCACGACTTATCGAACGGTTCCTATCGGCACTCAAACAGCTTACGGGTTTGTGCCTTATCAGGCTGGTGGGGCAGCGGTTACTGCTCAAGCACCTGTGCCTGATCCTAATTTTACCCGAAGTGCTCAGGCACCAAAGCCGGCTGCATCTGTACCTGATAAAACAGCTGGAAAAGAAGAAGCTGCCCCTAAAAAAACCAGCAAGAAACCAGATGGGTTTGACGCCTTTAAATCAGGTGATCTTGGAACCCCACGGTCTCGTGAGATTTTACCGGCCTCTTTCGGTCACACTGTTAACTTTACCCCTTCCCCGGCTTCCTCAGCCAAACCAACTGTTCCTTCGATGATTCGCTCGAACGGTTGGCATGCTCGGACCTCTGTGTCCGAACCTTCCCTTCCTAGTTCCGGGCCAACTCTAGCTGGTCCGTCACTTCACGTGGTTGACGCCACGAATTAGTCCCCCTTTTGGACGTGTTCGTCCTGCTTGCTCTCTCCCTGTCCCCCCCCCTCGCAAGCAGGGCGGATAACACGTTCTTCCCCGCGGCACCGGATTCATTCCGGTGCCCTTTTTTTATGCGCACTCCGAATTTTTGTTGAACACACTGTTATCGATTCGATTTCAAGCAGGAATTGGTATTATACGCATCCGTGTATTTGTTTGCGCGTTGAAGTTTCCCTAAACCTTTTCTAGCACAAGACCACGAACGATTACTCATCGCAGTTTTTAATTGA
>JAESQE010000371.1 GCA_016765335.1 Planctomycetaceae bacterium | reverse complement strand
CGATACGAAATGTCAGCTTACGGTTTTTCTTCGATATACTTTTTCATTGAACAACCCTTCCAGAGAACCCTTGTGCCACAAAACGCCACAAACAGTGCCACAAAAAAGAAACTCTGGAGCAGTCCAGAAAAAGCAAATGCCGCTGAGCCATAGACTTACGACTCAACGGCATTCAAATAAGCGGAGAGGGGGGGATTCGAACCCCCGGTACCTCTCGGTACGTCGGTTTTCAAGACCGGTGCAATCGGCCGCTCTGCCACCTCTCCCTGATTCAAATTGTCTACGCGGTATAGTATCGGACAAGAAATCTTTGTGGCAAGTGTTGCACCTACAATTCGGACAAGATTTTTCCGGATTCCTCCTCTAAATTCCTTCTGGAGCAGATTCACCGTTTCTCACAACGGTTTTAGAGTGTTATTTCTTGAAATCTTACAGTGAATGACCGCTCTTTTCGATGAAAGGTTCGCTTGCAACAAATTAAACATCAAGAAACGGATATGTGTTGCTGATTATCGGGCAACAGAAACCTTGCCATTTGATTATTGGGAACCTCTATTAATTCGTCGATCCTGAAAAACTCATCCGGGAAGCAGGAGTTTCTGATTTGTTAGCGAAACCAGGGAGGGTGACGCGACTGCGTAACCAGATTGTGCTGATTTTCTTCGTGTCTTTGAGTCTTTGTGGTTCCTGTTTTTACCACCAAGCAGAGGGTAGACATTCTTCTGAGCAGCCCAGCGGCGTATCCCCCTACTATTGATTGCCTTTGATGATTTCCTCATCGAAGTAGTTTGTATCCATCCCCGCATCAATCACAATGCCTTGTGTATTAATGCCTGATGATCGCGGGCTGAGCAGGAAGGCAACCGTGTTGGCAACTTCTGAAGTTTGCACGGCGTGCTTCCTTAATGTCGCTTTTTCAGCGTGCAAATAGCTATCAACATAGCCAGGGATTCCAGCTGAAGCAGACGTCTTGAGTAACCCCGGACTCACCGCATTGAATCGTACATTAGAAAATTTGGAAAACGACTTCGCCAAAAAGCAAAGCGAAGAATCCAACGCTGCTTTCACCGGAGCCATGTAACCATAATTTTCCGCAGCCATGCGTGTCGTGGAAATCGAAATGGTCACCACGCTGCCTTGTTCTTTGTCCAAAAGATCCTGAAACGCATTGGATAACGCGATCAGTGAAAAGCAGGAAACGTTGATACTTTGCAAAAAGTCTTCACGCAGAGTTTCATGAAAAGGCACCCAGCCCTCAGAATAATTCGCAAAGGCAATCGAATGGATCATTCCGTGCAGTGAGTCGTATTTCTGACTCACCTCTTCTTTGAGACGGTCAATTTCTGATTGATGCTCGACATCACAGATATAAACATCACGATCTCCAAGAAGTTTTTTGAGAGATTCTTTACGCTGTTCAGATCGAACCGAATAAATCACATGCGCGCCAGCTTGCTCCAATAACTGAGCCGATTGCCAGGCAACACTTTTCCGATTCGCAACTCCGGTGACCAGAATGTTCTTCCCCACCAACTGTAAATAATCCATCACGTTCTCTCAAAATCAAATTGGCTACCAAAATTAAAGCACAAACATTGGTAGCTGCAAGATACCATCAAAAAAAGAAAGCACCTCTGTCATGAATGCTACGACAGAGGTGCTTTGTGTTAACAGAGAATTATTTTTGTCCGGCTGCAACAAATTTCTTGTGCTGCTCAGCTACTTTTCCTTGCTTGCTGTCACCTTGATGAACGTACAAAGCGTATCGTAAACTCAGGGATTCATTGGGCTTTAAAGTTACCGGGGAAGCCTCTTGCTCGCCGTTGCTGTAGATCTTTTCGCCAAACGGATTGATGGAAAATAATCCGTAAGATCGCACATGATACCGCGAAGGGCGAAAATTGCCTGGATCATCAAACATCGCCACTCCAACAGTTTCACCTTCGACTTCGCCATGATAGTCGATCCAGGCTGATGGTTTGCCCCAGCGTTGTTTATCGCCTTGAACACCTTGGGCATTAATAATTCGGCCCCCGTTATCTGCTCGCATCGAATGATTGACGCGAATTGCAAACAGTCCTTCTTTTGTGTCGCCAAAAATCACAGGACTTTTCAACGCAGTCAACTTCATTTCGCAGATAATCAAACGGTCTGAAGTAATCGTGAAATCAACCTGATTTTTCAGGATCGGTTTTTGATCGTTATCAAGCCAGCAATTAACAACGTGCAACGTTGCACTGTCTTTGTGTGTTGTGACACTTACATTTTCTGTTGTCATGCGATGTTCTTCGTGCCAGTAATTCAGTTTATCTGCATTAATGGAATCAATCGCAATGCCAAGTCCTTTGTGGTGGAAATGATCCAGCCCCGTTTTACTGGCCTGGTTTTCTGCTTTAGTGAAAATCTCTTTGCGAACAACTAACTTATTTCCAGGAGCATAGAGGGGATGAAAGTATGGTTTCATCTGCTTGTCAGCAAAGTTGTAGGTCGTGAAATGTTCGCCATCCACAGTGACAACTGCTTTGTGGTCTTCAACTTTAATCTTCACCTGGCCTGCATTCGCAGAATTGGGGGAAAACAATGCCAGACAAATCGCAATAAGAATTTGCGTTGAGCGTTTCATGATGTACTCCGATAATAAATTAAGCCCAGGGCTACACGATCAAATTTGAATGATTTCAATTCTGATCGTGCTTGCCAGAATCTGTTTCACAGAAACCAGCCTAGCCGATTCGGTATGGAATTCCAATGTTCGCGGGCCAAAATCCCCAGAACCATTGTTGGCCTGGCTCGCTGGTTATGCTTTCCAGGGATGAGACCCCAGGGTTCCTATTAGCTTTTCAGGATAATCTGGTGACTGAATATCGAGTATTTGCTTGACGACCCACTGCCTGCGATCTGCAAGATTTAGCCTTTCAGCTTCGTGTTCGCTATTGGGCAGAGAGAGCCAATGGTCGATATACGAAAGATGGCTTTGCATCAATTCCAGATCAGAGTTCCGCTTGGCTTCCAGACGCTTGTGATACCAATCGCTAGCCAGCAAACTTTCTTTTGTGAACATTTGCCTGATTTCAGGATCTGTAATCTCACGTCCCTGATCATTTCCATGAGCCATAATTTGCACCAAGGCCTGCAACGGTGGGCACAGATCTTCATAAGTCCCATCTTCAAAATACTGTAATGCGACTTTGCGATGAGCCGCACAAATATATTGAATCCCTTCCAGAAAAGCGTCTTCGTCCTGAGTTTCCGGACAAAGCATCGCTTCATCAAACACGCTCAACGGGTGATCAAAAATGCGACCAAAATAGTTGCGAATGAATCGTTTGGTGATGCGATAACCCAGCCGAGAAACCAAAACTTTTTCGCCATTGAAATCTCGATCTTCTAGTTTTTCGAGGCTACCTTCTTTGATAAGATATTTCGGGTTGCGTTCATGCGGTTCGGGTCTGCACCAGATTTCGGGGATCAGTAAACTGATATCATGATCCACCTGCACGTTAGGACCGATATGCCCGGCTGAGGTCGAGTAAACTTTCAAATCGGTCAGCAAATAACTGACCAGCGCCGCATTGAGATCAGCTGCTGATTGCAACGCGTTGAACGGCCCTTTAGTCAGTGCTCCTTCAGAACCAAAGCCCGTTGTGGATGGACTTTTCCCAGTCAACGAGCAGATCAGATCCATAAATAATTCAGGAAGTTCCTGGTAATGAATTGGATTGTAAACAGCCAACGAAGGAATCCCGGCTTTCTTATCTGGTGGGTTATTACGTCGGCCCATCAGAACGCTATGCACGGGAATATTCAAAGACTCGTTGCCGGGTATTTTTCGTGCCAAACGCATGGCCTGTTCCGAAACGTATCTGGCGAAAGGCTGCATCACATCGGGACGAGCTTGTAAATATCGCGGATTTTTACTCGGCTTACCATTCACTTTGCGAGGGTTGGCAGAACAAGCGACATATTTGCTATTCTCGTCCTCAAGCATCGATCGCAACAGATCCTGCATCGGTTCGCTAAAGGCATCGAAGTCTGCAACATACTCTGCCATCCGCTGAACATCCTGTTTATCAAGCGGCTCAAAGTTGGAAACAAAATTGGCAGGGCCTGCCAAATCAGCTTCTGCCTGTTTGTCGAACCCTCGGTGAATCGCTTCATCTGGTCGCTGGAACAAGCGATATTCGCAGTTGACAACAAACTTAACACTGCCCTGATTCTCAGTTTCAGCCAGATGCGGAATCTGTTGAGCAGGCACAACATTCGATGCAGAGATATCATCTTCCATCTGGATTTTATTGGCAGCTGAAAAATCTTGTCGCAGTTTGTAAGTCCGCCATTTTCTCCCTTCGAGAAATCCGACTCGCAAATAGGTGCCAACCAAAGTTCGCTCACGGAATTTTAATTCATGTCCGGGCTGCCCATTAACTAAATCGACACTAAATTGTTGTTGCCAGTTTTCTTCCCAGTTTTCTTCTTCAAATCGCTTGATAATGAACAGCATCGAAAGTAAATAATCGGGAATCAATTCCAGCCATTCGTTATATTCCGGACTGTAATCGACTGACGGATTCAAAAGTTTGATCACACTTCCCAAGGATCGCTGTGGCCCAAAAATGGGACGGGCCTTTTGTGCTTGATCGTAAACGGGAGCATTTTCGTAATCTTTTCTCCAGCGAAGATCATAGTCCTCCTTTTGAATAATTTCCTGGATGCGTGCAAAGTCCTCTTCCAGATTCGAAACAAACAGCGGACCATAATGCATGTAATCAACAAGTGATTTGCTGATTTCGCTTTTCCCCCCACCACTTACAGTGCATGGTTTATGACAAAATGTCCCTTGAGAGACTGTGCCAATCAATCGCCAACTGGGGGCTTGAGGATGCTTCTCCATTCGGATCTGATAACCACTGGGTGTCATGTAAACCTTACCCGGAAGCAGCGGAATTTCATGTTCCTGATGATTAGAAGTCCATCGAATTCGTTGCTCACGCAACGCCGCCTCTGCATTTTCTGGAAGATAAATCAAATCCGGGAAACGCTTATCGATCCCGTGCCCCTGTGGCTGAATTTCAATGCCTCCCTGACAAAGATCAACCACGTCTTCAAATCGCTGACCGCCGTATTGACCGCTATTCGCCTGAAACTTTTCACCCAAAGAATAACTACGAAACGCAATCGTACCGCCTGCATGCTCTTCTTCTGCATTTCCAAACAAGTTGGCAGAGAAACTGATTTGAGTTTTGACTTCTTTTTTACAGTAACCAAAATAGTTATCTGCAATCAGCGTCACGATGACTCCCGATTCATCTCTACAAGTCAGCTTGAAAGGCAAGCCATCGTTGTAAATTTCAGATTCACTTTTCCAGCACATGCCATCGCGTTGTTGCCTTGGGGTGGCATCGTCCCATTGAGGTAACCCCAATTCTTTTTTTGTATGAAACAACATTTGAGGAGCCAAAACGACTGCTCCGGTGTGCCCGGTCCAATGCATCACATCCAAGGCAGCGTCGTTATCAGGGATCAGTGGATCGCCTGCATTTCCAAAAATCGATTCGACAAAATCGAGATTGCTGACAAGCGATCCGGGAGCAAAGAAACGAATCTCCATACTTTTGTGAGGTGAGTAACCAGAAATTTCTGGCGAAACGATTGGTCTTAAATAAAGCGAAACAAACGTCGCTGCCTGTTCTTGATTTCGAGAAGTAAACGGGAGTTCCAAAAAGTTCTCGGGGGGATTCATCGCGATCTGAAACAGCTTGGCAAACACTCCCTTGGGGACAGCCAGCTTGTCGTCCGCGATGGGCAACCCTCCTTCGGTGATATGAAATGTCCCTTTGGTTGTTCTGCGGTCGTGCTTGGGATTGTGCAGAACACCATTTTTCACACGGTACGAACTGACCAATTCGTTTTGATATTCATCACCTTGAGCAGGCAGAGACAACACGCGTCCCATTCCATGTCGATCCAACGTCAGCATCTGGTCTGGCAGGCGAAGTTTTTGTTCCAGATTTAAGGAATCAAAATATCGATCAAAGAAATTTTCAATTCGCTGATCAACAGGCGTTGGTGACTCCTGAAGCAGTCGGCTCTTTTCGCGATAGTTCACCAGCAGTGATTCTGCAATATCACGAATTTTCGAATCCTCTTGCCCGCAAGCCGCAGGAAGCCCCGTTGCCAACAGCTGCAAATTAGTATGTGGGGTCAACCGCTTTTCGTACTCCAGGCGATCATCTTCGCTGGCAAAGAATCCAAGAGAAAGCTGTCGGTCAGCCAGCCCAAATGTTTTTACGGTATCATGAATAGGAGATGTCATAAGTATTGAGTTCAGATCATTCTGAAATTGAAAGAAGCAGCCACAGCACTGACTACTGGAAATATAATTCGAGCCTGTATTTTCTCGAAATCAACCCCTGCACCGCAAGCCCCAACCATCAAACGAATCAAAAATAGTCATCAAACACGAATCTGTGATTAATAATATGTTGAATTGAGCAATGAAATCGCCTCGGCTTGCCTACTTCTTTCGTTTT
>JAESQE010000370.1 GCA_016765335.1 Planctomycetaceae bacterium | reverse complement strand
TGGCGAACAGTTCAAAGGGGCTGTTCGAAAATCTGACGTGCCTTTGTTCTTTTTTCTGATCTCAAAATTGGCCGGAGTTTCCCAGCTCCAGAAGACTGTTGCATTCGCAGATGGTCCAGATAAAGAGGACCCGTTAAAAAACTTGACGGCTGTTCCGGGGCGACTGAAAGATTTACTTGCAGGGAAAATTACAATCCCTCGTAAACCGAAACCTAAAACTGCAAAGCCTGCAACGAAGAAGTCAGAGAAATCTGCTAGCAAAACGACAAAGAAATCAACCAAGGAAGTCAAAGGCAACAAAACTGCGACCGCGAGCAAGAGCGTGGCGGCTAAAAAGAAGTCGGTTAAAAAATCGACCGCCGTCATCAAGAAGCCTGTGGTAGCGAAGAAAACTGTAGCGAAGAAAACAGCAACAAAAAAAACATCGTCTGCGAAAAAGAAGATAGCCAAAAAGGCCACTAAGAAAAAAACTACAAAAAAAGGACGTAAGTGAAACCAGAGTCGCTTCATTTTATGGCAACGAGATTCAAATCGAAGCTTGAGACTGGCTATCGCTCAATGTCTTTAACATACATGGAATTGCTATTGGTTGTTTGCTTTCCTCACCGACTCTTTGAGTATCCCAACTTGCTAAGCGGGATGACATGTAGTAGCTTGCATTGGTCAACACTGGTCTGTTTTACAATAGCCTTTGTGTCGGTTGATGTTGCGTTGCCAGTTGCTTGATGTGAAACGATTCGTCAAATAACAACACGAATTCTTATTCGGAGAACTCAGAATGCTTGTTAGATCCTCTGCTCGATTATTCCTATTATCTACGGCTTTATTTTTATCCTACGGAGATCGCTCAGTAGTATTTTCAGCAGAAATGCTTGCAGATGGCGTCTCTGTATTTCGAGTTGAGTCAGATAATTGGGATCGTGTTGTGCCGGCAGGTAAAGAGATCGATGCAATCATTGGGGATTTTGTACTCAGGAATAGGTATGTCACTGCGGTTATTGCTCAGCCAACCGCTTCTCGTAATGCAAATATGACAGTACGTGGAATTGCGGGTTGCTTAATTGATTACACGACAAATGAGCAACCCAGTGACCAGCTCAGTGCTTATTACCCTGGTGCGAGAAAATATCCGTTTCGTTCCTGGAAAATTATTGATCGGCAAGGGAAGCCAGTTCATCTGAAGCAGGCTCAGAAAAATCATGATGAGCTTGAAATCCGTGTGACGGCCTCTGCTTTTGATGACCGTGCAGAATTGGTTGTCAGCTACCGATTGAAAACAGATTCTCGTTATCTGGTGGTTACGCAAACGTATCATAATACCAGCGATAAGGATTTGACAATTTCGTTCTCTGACGAAGTCCGGCTTGATGGTGGCAAGGAAGACATGCTTAAGTCACCCAATGGGGAGAATGAACTTTATTGGATTGATGACAGGTTTTGGAAGCAGACTTATGGGATTGTTTGTCCTGACAGGTTACTGACTTCTCGTAGTGATTCCCGAAATACATTGCTGAGCTATAAAATCGAAGGCGAAAAAAACGAACTCGTTCTTAAAGCAGGGGATGAAATTTCTAACATTGTTCATTGGCACGTTGCTTCTGATTTGTGTGATATACGGTCTGGTCTTGTGAAGTTACCTGATGCCTCAAACGGCACTACTGCAATGACTGTACTTGCATCTGGAACCCGGTTGCCTAATGCACGTATTGAACTTTCTCAACAGGGGAAATACTTCGGCACACTTTGGACTGATGGAAGTGGCCGCGTGGATCAATCGTTACCCACGGGAGAATACTCAGCCAAGGTTTCTTTTCACGGTATTGTTCTTATCGAAAAAGCACCGCTGAGTATTCTTAAAGGGGTGAATGTGATTGAACTGGAGAGTTCAATCGAAGTCGGCACTTTAAAAATTAAAGTTACTGATGGCAGCAAAGCAGCCCTGCCCTGCAAGGTGGAATTGATAGCAGATAGTGACGCCAATCAATTGAATTTCGGTCCGGAATCAGCAGAGGTTGCAGTCAAAAACTTACTCTATCTGCATCAGGGACACGATGAAGTACTGCTTCCTGTTGGTGAGTATGAAGCGATTATTAGTCGAGGACCAGAATACGATGCATTATTCACAAAAGTGAAAGTGCATCCTGACGAGACCACGTCACTCACTGCGACGCTTAAACGAGTTGTTGATACAACAGGATGGGTGAGTACGGAGTTTCATAGTCATAGCAGTCCCTCGGGAGATAACAGCGGAAGTCAATTCGGCCGGGTGTTGAATTTAGTGTGCGAACATCTCGAATTTGCTCCATGTACAGAACACAATCGCATCGACACCTACGTCCCCCACATCAAGGCACTGGGGATCGAAAAATTTCTTGCAACATGTTCTGGAATGGAACTCACAGGTAGTCCCCTGCCCTTGAATCATCAGAATGTTTTCCCTTTGATTCGCAAACCACACACGCAAGATGGTGGTGGGCCTTTGACTGATACCAGTCCGGAAAAGCAAATTCAACGAGCAGCCTTGTGGGATAACCGCAGCGATAAACTGGTGCAACAAAATCATCCTGATATTGGTTGGCTCTTTTACGACAAAAATGGCGATGGAGTGCCTGATGGCGGTTATGCTGAATCGTTGGCATTGATTGAGACCATCGAAATCCACCCACTGGGATCAATTCTAAATTTATCTTCGCCTTACGAGTCGAAACAAAGCAAGCGAAATAACCGGATGCTCAACTGGCTTCAGTTATTGAATCAGGGCTACCGAATAACCGGCGTGGTTAATACGGACTCGCATTACAATTATCATGGTTCAGGTGGACTACGAAACTGGGTAAAAAGTTCAACTGACCAGCCTGATGAAATTCAGGCACTGGAGATGGTACATGAAACAGAAAAAGCTCATTTGATTATGTCCAATGGGCCATTTCTGAGTGTTTCCTTGATGGATCGTACTAGCGGTGAAGTTATTGCGATACCTGGTGATGGTATATCACCCAAGTCTAAAAAAATGAATCTTCATGTTCGTGTGCAATGCCCAAATTGGTTCGATATTGATCGTGTGTTTGTGCTAATCAATGGAAAGTCACACCCGATTCATAATTATAAACGGGCTACGCATCCAAACATGTTCAGTTCCCAGGTTGTAAAGTTTGACCAAACGCTTTCAATCGAATTGAACAATGATGCCCATATTGTTGTTGTGGCTGCCGGAGAAAATTCTCAGCTGGGACCGGTTCAAGGTCCATCTTGGGGAAAGCAGCAGCCAATTGCCGTCTCAAATCCCATCTTTATCGATGCTGATGGCAAGGGCTATAAAGCCAATCTCGATACAATCCTCGAAGCATTGCCTGTTAAGTCAGATTAGTTATTTGATAAATTGATGCATCCTTGGCACTGCCGTGCATGCGGGTGTCTAAGTTGTACTCAAACGTGCATTACTAATAATAAAGAAGTTCTCTCTTGCAGTGCTCGAGCATCTCTGGTACTGTAATCAAAGTCAGGTGGCTCCTGTGCTACGGGGGTGGATTAATTAGACCTTCCCGTTTTGGGGGAACTTTCTACACAGTGGATGCATCAAATGGATAACCGAGATATTATTCAACTTCAAATCTTTATAGGCGATTGGTAATGGGCAGCAAAAAGAAGAAGAGAAAAAAATCTAATGTGGATAGTGCTCAGCTTGTTAAGGGTGTATTCATTTTTGCTGTGCTTGTAGGGGTTGTCTACTTTTTTAATAATTTGGGCGGCAACGACTCATCATCAAATACATCCGTTGTCAGCTTGGCTCCTGCACGTGCGATTCATAATAATGGTGGTGTTCAGGCTGAAGGAAATGGTCATCAGCAATCTTCAGGGCAAGATGAGAATATAGTACAACCATTTAAACCCATTATAGACCCCTCTAAAACTGAAGAAATGACTCCGGATCCAGTTAATGAATCCCCGGTAATGAGTAAATCAGAAGCCGTCCCCTTTGCTGGTTCGGGTGGATTTAAGGTTAAGGATACACCCACCGAAGCTGGTTTGCCTGACGATAAGAGTCCCGGCATGAGCCGTGATAATCCTAAAATTATTATCGGAACAGAGCAAGGCAACCAGTTATTGGCCGAAATTACTGAGATGGGCTTTAGTATTCAGATTCCAGATGGTTTTGATTCCGCAGGTTTTATGAAACAGACTATTCAAAAGCACGCGGAACTTGTGATGGATAAAGCGAAGATCCGTCTTTCAACTGATAGTTCGGTTGAGAGTGCCCCATTTATGGTGGTGACAGTTCTGACCATGCCCCAGGAAAATGGAGCCCCAGATGCTTTAAAAGTTTTCATACAGGCGACCGTCACCGGGGTTGATTCTGAAGGAAAACCGGGTACCCAATATGTTACTCTTTGGGAGAACCAGAACACCGATCTTGGATTAGTTTCGTCGCAGGCAGTTGACCAAGGTGTCATCCCAAAAAGATTGGGAGAAAAAATGACCAGCTTCTTTAACAAATTTCACTCTGTTCACTCCCGTGCCATTCGGTCATTGAAATAATCGAGGCATGGCTCTGTTCAATTCTTTGAATTTCGAAGAGTCTCGAATCGTGCGCGTATTGCTTTAATATTCCCAGCAGTCAAGTAGGCACGGTACGAAAAAGTGAGGCCGGGTTTGATTGAAAATGTTCTCAGCGGTGCAACATAAGAACAATTAGACCCCTGGCCTCCTTCGTAGCGATAGCAGGTTGCTTTAGTAGAGCCAGGTACGTAAATTCCGATGCCATCAGATTGATCATCCACGTAAGCAGCCCAATTTTCAGACATACTTACAGATTCGTTGGGCCAGCCAGGGATGTGCTTATTCAACGTGTCACCAGTCCAGGGTTTGCTGCCCGCGTAGGTAACCAGCGTTTTTAGCTTTGGAGAAATAAAGACTGCTGGTGTCTCCTGGTGACGTGCTTTATGTGCCTGGCTTCCGTTGTACGAAAACTTGTAACGTAGATGCACAACTGGGCCGTCCAGTTCTATCCATTGCTCCATGGAACATTCTGTTAATAGTGTGCCAGATGCCCAGTGCCGAGGAGTTGTTCTTGCGTAAGCACTCGTTTCGGTAGATTTGAATTCGTTCACGACTGTCGCGGTTCCCTTGTAGTTACCGCCTTGGACTGGATTGTAACGCCAAGGCTTTTTCACCCACCGAGAACCATCAGCATCACCATAATATGATTGTTGGACAAGCCGACCGTGATCGTAGTGATTCAGTAAGTTTTCATTATTTCCAACCAAAGATAAATGACCAATTGCACCGCCATGTGAACGAAGCAGGCCAAGTCGAAAGTGATCGTTTTCCAGATACACCCAGTCTTTAGATTTCTCTTTCTTGTCCTCAGCGGATAAATCTCTGATAGATGCTTCGAAGAATAGACAGGTTGATAAAATACAGATCAAATATCGTATTAACATCTTCATGGGAATTCAGTGTTGGGATCGAGGGTTTTGTAAGCTGGTTGATTGTCCGGAAGTGCAATTCTTGTGCTGCTTACAGTTGTACGCCAATCTTTCTAAGCACGGCAATCATGAGAAGGTACAAACATATCATGATTGTCGTTGCCACAGCGAAGCTGAGATAAAAATTATACCCTCTTTTCAATAACAGTGGCAGCAAAAGAAAAAACGGCAACGAGGGAAGCACTAGCCAAAAGACACTTCTAGAAAGTTCAGCTACTTTTTCGTTGCTTCCCGTTTCCACATACATCCATATCATTGCAATGAAGGAGACCAGTGGGAGCGATGCAAGAAGACCACCCAGGAATGAACTTCGCTTGGAGATCTCAGAAACAGCTACGATTAATCCAGCCGAAATGATCAGTTTAATGATGTAGTAGGTCATAGGGGAGCATGCCAACCGAATAAGCCATCTCGCTCAATTAAAGTGGGAATACAGATCTGATTTGACCTGCCCCTAATTTATGAACCAGAAAAATGCGGGATTGATAGAACTCCATATCGAAGCTTTCTTTTCCTTAGTGAGCGATTCAAAAAGAAAAACGGCAATACATAATAAAATAGCCACTTACAACCAATTGTAAGTGGCTATCAAAATGGAGGCGGGGGGAATCGAACCCCCGTCCTGTGAACCCTCAGCCTCGGCCTCTACGTGTGTAGAATATTGATTGGGTCTCACTTTTTCAGGCACAATAAACAAAGCCTTTGAAAGCCAGGAAACAACTTTGTCTCGTATCAGGCGTAGTTACCATTGACCAGATACCAGTCCGATTTTTTAACGAGTTTTCGGACTCCTCAGACGGGGATTCCTTAACTCGAGTAGCTAAATTACGCTACCATTGCATACTGCTTTTCGGCAAGTAAAGTTTGTGATCAGTTTTTTACGTGGCCAACTGATCAACCACGACACGCCACCTCAACCTATGGAGAACCAGTCGAATCCGATCGCCCCCCGGTATAGTGAAGACACAGCAAGCTCTCACATTGTTCGCTTACTGTGCCCTGCGAATCAAGATCGGCACAAAAACAGTCCAATCTTGATTCGTTCCTATTTTATGCACAAACGATTCCTAGTCAAGCCTGTTTCTGCAATCTGGGTGCTTCCAGGCGTTTACTAATTATTCAGTTACAGCCGTCAAATTCTGATTGGATTGGCTCAATACGGTAGTTTTAGCTGCGTGAAGCAACCCAAAATAGTCCAACCATGGCTATCCAGACAATATCTAAAAATCTCCAATAGAGCTTAGCTAAGCGGACTCCATGTGCATATTCGTGATCATATCGCCCTTGATGTGCTTTGATGGTCACAAAGATTAAGGCGATGAACCCTGCAACAAAATGGGCGACATGTAGAGTGACTAACACCATAATTGTGGCTAAGGAACTCTTTTGCAGGGCAGGCTGTCCCCAGTGCTGATCGAGCAGTTGTAAGCATCCAATTGTTTGCACTACACAGAAGGCGGCAGCGAGAAACAGAGAGATTGATAAGGCGACACGAAATTGTTTCTGTTTTTCTCGTTGGACTAATGCATAAGCCCGAGACAGGAAGTAGCTGCCCGTAAAAAGAAACCCGGTACTCCACCAAAATAAAATGGGGAGATCTTCAAGCGAGACCGTTGAGTTTCCGATGACGATAAATCGAATAATGTAAGCAGCAAAGATCGCAAGGAAAGTAACTGACAACGATGCAATCAAAATGTAGACAAGAAGTGAGGTTCGAGTGGAATCTGCATAAATACGCAAGCGAGGTCGCTGTTCTAACATTTCTTTTCACCAACCAAGTTTGATCATTGCGATTGAATCTAATTGACGGCAGTCTCTTCGGTTTCTCCTGATGACGCCAACGCAAACTTAGGCAATAACGACTCGGTTCGGAATAATCACAGGAACTAAGGCGTCGCTGATTGTTCGATGATATCAAGTTCATAACTTTGGATTCGACTGTCATATTGACCGGTATCGGTTAGCGCGAATCCCAGGAATAACGCAACAAAAAACAGAGAGAACACAAACAGAAGAATATTCAATGGTTTTTCGTTGATCATATGCATGAAAAAGAGAACAACCAACGATCCCTTAATGGTTGCAATTGTCAATGAGACAACAATTTCAACCTGTTTTTGAGAAACGTGTCCGTCAAGTTCCCTGGGGACAAGATCCTTCCCAGCCAGAAACACTGTCAGGATGGTAAGTACAATCAGTGCTCCGAAAACAGATAGTAAAATCTGGGGAGACATGACGTGGGCAAACCCGTGCTCATCGTGATTGTCAGACATTTTGAAAACCTTTTTTATTTTAACCCCGTCCAAAGACGAGCAAATTTAAATCACTTCAATAATAGAAAAACAGGAGGATCACTAATTCACCCCCCCTGCCCTGCTAGATAAAATTCATCAATAGCTTGAGCAGGGATCGTGGTGAGATTGCTAGCTACCAATCAAATACAGCAACGGGAATAAGAAGATCCAAATCAAGTCGACGATATGCCAGTAGAGACCAACGTAATCGACCGGACCAAAGTAGTCTGGACGAAAATGCGATTCAACTGCACGTACCAGTAACCAGGTGATGGCAACCATCCCCGCGATAATATGAAAACCGTGTAAGCCGGTCATGAAATAATAGATACTGAAGAAGATATTTGCATTGCGGGGTGCAGCATTCTCATCGGCATGACCGTGATCAGCAGAGTCGGTATCTGAGGCAGCGTGAGCCTCACCTTCTGAGTGAGCTTTGCCCTCATCGTGGGAATCGTGATCAGAACCTTCATGAGATCCAGAAGCATGCTCGCCATCGTGTTCGGCAGAGGCCTGTTCGCCATGCCCTCCTCCACCGTGCTGCATGTTGTGAAGTTCAATACTGATGAAGATTCCAATTAATATCGCAAAAATGGAAATTAGGCCGGCATACCCGGTGGTTCGCCAAGGCCTGGAATTTCTTTGATATCCAATCCCAATCAATACTGCTGGAATCAGCAAACTAAGAATCCCATAATTCTGAATTGTTACAAGTGACTTCATCATCCGTTCTTCGAACTTGTTGGGATCCTTGAAGTTCTTGGGATCATTGGGATCACCTAATCGGAAAACTTGTGAGTTCTCAGCTTTGCCGATGTCCTTGGCGTCAACAGATGCACCGGCCCATAGCAATCGTTTGTGTGCTTTTTCGGTGTATTCGAAAGTTTTGACGCCCAGGAATAACGCTGCACAAAACAGTGTGATGCTTAGCATCGTAATCAGCCCTTTGCGTTGACCCAGTTGAGCACAACGGACGGCCCATGCCATCGTTAACGAGCTGAAAATCAAAACCAAAGTATTGAGACCGCCCAAATATTTATTCAAATACTGAGAAGCGTATTCAAAGACTTCCGGATGGCTGACACGGTAAACTGCGTAGACGCAGAACAGTCCGCTGAAGAAGAGGACTTCGGTGATCAGGAAGAGCCAGATCCCGAGCTTTCCAGCGTCGAACTGCTGCTCAGCATTATCAAAATGATGTGCACTGAACGGCTCATGATGCCAGTCATCATGGCCACAATCTTGTTTTTCGTGAGGTTCCACGGCACTTGCCATTGGTTAACCTTTTCTCTCTAAGATCAATCGATACTGAAACGGATTCAGCAAATACAAATTGAAAGGGGATTGAATTCCAAAAATCACTATACATTCATCGCAATTTTACACTCAGTGCAATTCTGCATCATCAATAATTACTCATCCTGCTGTTCAGGCTTCCGATTCACGAAGCTTTCAGTTTCCGGATCCCAGACAACAGATTGCATATCGTATGGATCACCAACAGTAGGTGTCTCGTTGAAGTTTGCAAGTGGTGGAGGCGAACTACATTGCCATTCCAAGGTTGCAGAACCCCAAGGATTCGCAGGGGCTTTTCGTTTAGTAAACAGTGACGTAATCAGAACGCCTGCGGCTAATGCCAAACCAAACCCGAGCATGAATGCACCGATAGTTGATAGAACATGGTAGGTTTGGAATTCTGGAAGGTAGTTGTAATAGCGACGAGGCATTCCTCGTGAGCCCATGACAAACTGAGGGAAGAAGGTCAGGTTGAATGCTACAAAGACAATCAATGCTGAAATTTGACCCCAGAATTCATTGTACATGTAGCCTGTCATTTTAGGCCACCAGTAGAACAATCCACCAATAAAGGCAACGAGTGTTCCACCCATCATCACATAGTGGAAGTGGGCAACAATAAAGTAGGTGTCGTGCAGATGGATATCAGTCGCCAAGGCTCCCAAAAATAGTCCGGTCAAACCACCGATTGTAAACAGGAACATGAACGACAAGGCATAACACATAGGTGTTGCCAGGCTGATCGATCCCTTATACATCGTTGCGAGCCAGTTAAATACCTTAATTGCAGACGGGATAGAAACACTAAATGTGAGTGCAGAAAAGATAATGGTGACCAGTTCAGACTGACCGCTGGTAAACATATGATGTCCCCAGACCAGGAAACCAAGCAAGGCAATCGCCATACTACTGAATGCAATGAATCGGTATCCAAAGATTGGTTTTCGACTGAAAGTTGACATCAACTCGCTGATGATTCCCATCGCTGGCAGAATCATAATATAAACAGCAGGATGCGAGTAGAACCAGAAAAAGTGCTGGAACAGAACCGGGTCGCCGCCGAGTTTAGGATCAAAAATACCCAGGCCAAAGGCTCGCTCTGCGGCTAGTAGTAATAACGTGATGCCTAATACAGGAGTTGCAAGAACCTGAATAATGGCTGTTGCGTAAAGTGACCACAAAAACAAAGGCATGCGGAACCAGGTCATCCCGGGAGGCCGCATCGTATGGATTGTCACGATGAAATTCAGTCCGGTGAAAATAGAGCTGAATCCCAGAATGAACGCGCCCATCGTCGCTGCAATCACACTTGTCTGCGTTGTGTTCGTACTATACGGAGTGTAGAAGGTCCAACCGGTATCCAGGCCTGTCGTTAGTATTGCAGTGATTAAGAACAGGAAGCCAATAATCCAAAGGTAAAAGCTGCCCAGATTCATGCGAGGAAACGCAACGTCCTTGGCACCGAGCATAATGGGAAGGACAAAGTTCCCCAGAGCTGCGGGAATACTTGGAATAATAAACAAGAACACCATGATCGCGCCATGTAGCGTGAACAATTGGTTGTATACATCATGGTCCGTCAAAGCTTCAGTTGTCACAGCAGTAAAGCTTGGGATTAATGATGCCAATGCCTGCTGGATTTTGGCCAGCGGAAGTGTTGCCCCTGGTGTCCAATGCTCTGCTCGCAGGATCAATGCCAAGGCACCTCCTAAGAACATAGAAGACATGGTAGCGACAAGATACATAATCCCAATTCGCTTATGATCTAACGTAAACGCCCAAGACTTGAAGCCTTTACTACACGTCAGGTAGTTACTTTGGCTATTTGAATCTGATTCTTGTTGAGCGGGCATTGCAGTAGTAGCCATGCACGTGCTCCTTCATTTAATGTCGTTGAATATTGATTGTATAAAGTTGCAAAAGAAGAAAAATCTATTTGCGTCTCAAAAACGGTATGTCACAGCATACCTTGTTACTCTTTTTTCAAGTGTTTGAAATACGCAATAACTGCGTCAATCCACTCATCCTTAATTCTGCCCTTGAAACTTGGCATTGGTGTTTTAAAACCATCTCGGATTTGTGAAGTTGGATCCAGAATTGATTGACGAATATAATTTTCATCAACGGTAATCATTTTCCCATTACTTAATTTCTGTTGTGTACCAAATGTACCTTTGAATGATGGTCCCACTTTTTTAGAACCATCTGCGGTGTGGCATTGAGTGCAGGCTAGAATTTCAGTGATCCGTTTTCCACTCTCGTATAACGGTTCATTGTCTTTGATTGGATCAGAGGCATCTGCCAGCCATGTCTCAAAGTTTGGATTATCATTGAGATTAGTGTTCGCGGGATCAGTATTATGGACGATTACTTTTGTGATCATGTCAGAGTGTTGTTTGCCGCAGTACTCTGCACAGAATAAGTCGAATGATCCCGGTTCTTTTGCTTGAAACCACAAACCGGAATACCGACCAGGTACAACATCCTGCTTGACGCGAAAAGCTGGGACAAAAAGGCTGTGAAGTACATCCTGAGATTGCATGATCAATTTAACGGGAGTGTTAACAGGAATATGTAATTCCTTGGAAGGTGCACCGGTTGAGTATCTGAAATCCCAGGCCCAGGTACTGGCTGTGACATTAATTTCATAAGCGTCGTCTGGTGGACTTCGCATATCGACATATCCGGTGAATCCCCATCCAAATATCCCAATCACAATTAACACGGGAATAATAGACCAGGTTAGCTCTAAGGCTGTATTGTGGCCAGGACTGGATTCCGGTTCGACACCATCGATACGACGATACTTAATCATGAAAAAGACCATTAAGCCCATGATCGCAATGAAAAAGAATGCCGAGATACCGAGAATGAGATAAAACAATCCGTCCACTGTTGGGGCGAACGTTGAATTCGGTACTGGAAAGAAAAATGAATCTTGCATGGTTTAACTCGTAAACGAATATGATCGATAACACGATCAACTTCAAAATTTATCTTTAAAATATCAATGAGTAATCAGTCAGAAATCCCAACACGCTTCACGAGCTACCAGCCAGTGCAATTGTCGAACCTTCTGCCAACCTTTGGCGTTTCTGACCAACTCGATGGGAGTACCAAATGAGCAGGCCAAGACCCAATATTGTAAATGCCCCGGCAATTTTCATGATGATGATTGCAGTCGGTGCATAGACACCTTCAGAAGCATCGTAATGAAAACAAAGGAGTATAAATCTATCGAAAGCTGTCCCTATTTTTCCCTGACTCGCTTCGACAAGTGAAAGTCGAAGCGTTTTAGGTGGAAATTCAATGCCATAATGATATCTGGAGATTTTCCCATCCGGCATGCAAATGCAAAACACTGCTGGATGAGAAAACTCTTTCTTCTTGGGCAGATAGACATAACGAATACCAAGTGTCTGAGCCAACGTTGATACAGCAGCTGGGGTTCCCGAAAGGAAATTCCAGCCATCTTTATCTACCGTTTTGCCGTAGGACTTCACATATTTTTGTTTCGTTTTCTTAAGTTGCTCGACTTTTTCATTTGGTTCGAGGCTGACTGAAATGATTCGAAAGTCTTGTCCTGCAACCAGGTCGATTTCTCTTAAGGAATCAACCAATCCATGTAACTGAAGCACACACAGCATCGGACAGTTTGAATAATTCATGGAAACAATCACAGGTTTATCGTCATGGAAGATATCTCCCAGACGAATGATTTGATTGCGATCATTACGGAAATTCAGATCCAGTGGTAACTGATGCTCAAGATGTTCTTCAACCCCGGGATCTTTCAAGCCTGGTGTTAAATACTGTTGAGTTGGATCTGCGGAATACGCAACTCCCAAATCAGAGAATGTGGCCCCGATAAACAGGGCAGCAATCAACAGTAGTGATGAAGTCTGGTTCATGAGATAAGTTAGTGTGACCTGCTTGTTAAATAAGTTGCTGACTTTAGGGAACCTCTATTAATTGGTTCTCCCCCTTACGAAGGGGAGTTAGAGGGGGGTTTTTAACTGTTTTTTATAACTAAACTGTATTCGAGTACCTCTGGGATACAATTAATAGAGGTTCCCTTTAAGGTTGAAAAACGGATGATTATTTATCAGTACTCTCTGGTGATGAATTCAATTTGGAAAGTACGTTTNGTATCGAATCTTCAATCGGTTGAGATACGATACCTTTATCACGATCAATCCATGTGTAACTATTTAGTGCTTCGCTNTGCGAGGTTAATTCAACATCCGCTGGGGAGGTTGGAGCCGCCGCGTATTTGCGAGCGGTTTCAATTTCCTGGTATTGAAAATACAACACCTGGCTGGCAACAATGATTACGAATGTGATCACAATTGAGATAAACCCAATCACAGAGATTGCACCTGCATTAACGTCGTCGTACTGAGCCATAGACCTGCCTCCACTGTGCAGGGGAAATATAAATAAGTAATTTGATGAGCGGCCTGAGACCGTCAGTTTGTTTTTAACAGTTAATTTGTCGTATTATGAACACAATAAAGTGTCCAGCCAGTTTGTATTATACAACCGCGGCAATAAGCCGCATTTAATAGTTTTAATCGATGTTCAAATATTCTGAAATGACAGGGACTCAGGCATCCTGGGGTCTCGTTTTGCAATAAGCCATTGCTGTCCTGCTACTTTGAGTATCCCAAAAACAAACAGACCCGAGATGCCAAACAGGCAGGCAAGATCTATGAATCCTAGGGCAGCACTTTGGGGAGAGACTTCCGGCATGATCAGCCAGTACAATCTGGACCATGATGAGATGGTCGGGGCGCGCAACCTCACCCACATCAACCGCAAACGTATCCGCATGCAGGGCTTTATCGTCAGCGATCACAATGATCGTCTCGATGAGTTCATGGACCAAATGGCGGGCTGGTTGAAATCCGGGGAAATCAAATACCGCGTCGATATCACTGATGGATTGGGAAATGCCCCGGCTGCTTTTATCGCCATGCTGAAAGGTCAGAACTTCGGCAAGCAGGTGGTGCGAATTGATCGGAACGCGCCCTAAATCTGACAATAAAAACCCGCCATAAAAACCCGCCATAAAAACCCACATGCCGCCGGCGCTCAAACCCGCTATAGTAGGCTTATGACTCCAACAAAAACCTTCGCCTTCGCTTGTTCCGAAGCCACTGGCTGGGCTGCTGTCGCCAAAGAGCTGGAAGCCGCCTTGCACCCAATCTCGCCACTGGAAGAGGGTGTCGAACGCCTGGGCTTTCTCTATATCACCGATGTCTTGGCCGAAGATTACGCCAGCCTGCTGGCCTATTTACGCCAGACCACGGGGATTACCCATTGGACGGGCAGCGTCGGGGCCGGCATCTGCTGGCATCGCGGCGCATCCATTGGCGGCTCCGCCATCGGTGC
>JAESQE010000369.1 GCA_016765335.1 Planctomycetaceae bacterium | reverse complement strand
CGGCTTGACAATTTTTGAATTTGACTTCCTGACGTCATCACTCAGCGTAGTCGTAATCAAATAGGAAGAAACAAAATTAACCACGGAGACGCAGAGAACACCGAGTCAAAAAACAGCAGTTAATCAATATAACTCAAGAGACTTACGGTTTCGCATTGCAGTGAAATAAGGATTACCTAAAATTCCTCTGTGATCTCTGCGTCTCTGTGGTTAATTTTATTTCTTCCTATTTGATTACGACTACGCTGGGCGAGATACCAGGAAATCAAATTTAAAAAGTGTCAAGCCGTCTGTCATTTAACGGTAGATGCAAAGTAGGCAAGGATTGCCATGATTAATAATCGAATAGACAAAACTTTGGCCATTGACGGGGGCGAGCCGGTTTGTGCAGCTGCAATGTCCCCTTGGCCAGTGTTTGATGACGAGCAGATTCAAGCAGTCACCGAAGTGCTTCAAAGTGGACGTGTCAACTATTGGACGGGGCAGCAGGGTCGTTTGTTCGAGCAGGAATATGCAGATTCCCTGGGAATCGCTCATGCGATTGCTGTTTCTAATGGGACCGTTGCGTTAGAACTGGCCCTGCATGCAATCGATTTGCAGGCAGGGGATGAAGTCATTATTCCGTCACATACATTTGTCGCAACAGCCAGCGCAGTGATGGTGCGGGGTGGGCGACCGGTGTTTGCGGATATCGATCCCGAGACTCAAAACGTCACCGCTGAAACCATTGCTCCGCATATTACGCCAAACACAAAAGCCATTATCGTCGTACACATGGCTGGTCGCGCTTGTGAAATGGATCAAATCGTTGCGTTATCGAAACAGCACGGCTTGAAACTGATCGAAGATTGCGCCCAGGCACATGGGGCAACAAATCAAGGTCGCCAAGTGGGCACTTGGGGGGATATTTCTGCGTTTTCATTTTGCCAAGACAAAATCATCACAACCGGCGGCGAAGGTGGGTTGGTCGTGACCAATGACGAAACCTTGTGGAAGCGAGCCTGGAGCTATAAAGATCACGGGAAAAGCTGGGATAGAATTTATAACGGACCTAAAACTGGATTGTTCCAACTGCTTCACGAATCTGTCGGGACCAATGGTCGCATGACCGAAATGCAAGCAACAATCGGTCGTGTTGCATTGCGGGCATTACCAAAATGGATAGAAAAACGAAGAGAAAACGCACAGCTTCTTCGAGAATCTCTAGCCGATCATCCTGCTGTGACTATCGCGGAAGTTCCTGAGCATATCGGGCACAGTTATTACAAATTCTATTTTCAGATTCGATTAAAGCAATTGCAGCCGGGCTGGACTCGGGATTCGGTTATCAAAGCCATTCAAGCGGAGGGCGTTGAGTGCGGAAGCGGAAGTTGTACCGAAATTTATCTGGAAAAGAGCATTCAAAAGGCAGGCTTGGCTCCTGAAGATCGGCTGCCCAATGCCCAGGCGTTTGGAGCACGCAGCTTGATGTTGCAGGTACACCCCACATTACAACCAGAAGAAATCCGCCGCACAGCTCAATCCGTTTTGAAAGTTCTCAACGTCGCCTGTTCGCAAGCTCCTTCAGNGGAAGCTTTAGCATTAAAAGCCGCCTGATTATTGTCAGAGTAGGCTGCGGTTGAGTCTTTACGAAACCCCGCGTTTTGGCTTTTGACCGGGTGGTAGGATTTTATCGCCAGGCATTTATTCTTCGATGCGAATTGAACGTTGACCGTGGTAGGTGCGGTTCTTGTAATTGGTCGCTTCGATTTTGATGGAATAGGTCCCTGCGGGCAAGCCTTGGGGAAGTTCTGCTTTCCACAGATGAGCTGACTTCATGGGAGCGTTAATTTTCCTGAATGGTGCGGGCTTGCGGTCCTTAAGCAGTTCCAGTTCGCGGTTGTACGATTGAACGTAACTGGGATCTGGCTCTAATGTCTTTTCCATATTGACCCATTGATCGGAGCCAATATTCATTTTCACTTTTGTTTTTTGAGAACCATTAAAAACATTTACATAGACAAAGTTTGTTTTGTCTACTGAGTTTTTAATCATATCCGGAGCAGAGATTTCCATCTGATAATTTTTGTCGCGGCTGGCTGCATAGAAATCCAGATGATAATCAGCCCCATCAAATGACATGATCGAATAACCGTTGGGTGCACCGTCTCTCATTGTGGTGTGTGGAATTCCCCGCTCATCTTTTGCACCGGCCCACCAGCTGCCACAGACTGTGACATTAATAATGTGATGATGTGGTTTGAGGCCTTTCCAGCCATCTTTTTTATCGATCCAGACATGTTCGTGGTAGTGCGTGTGTCCAGAAATTGAGATGCAAAACTTTCTCTTTTCAATCAGACGATACAATCCTTCGCGGTCGTGTACTCCGGTTAAAGGAATGTGCATCATCAACACGACAAGTTGATCCTCGGNCACGAGCGCCAAATCGTTTTTAATGAATTCAAGCTGTTCTTCGCCAATGCCGCCTCGGTAGCTAGACTTCTTTGTTTCGGGATTGTGCATCCATTCGATGTTATCAACAACCAGAAAATGAACCGGGCCATGATCAAAAGAGTAATAAGAGGGGCCATAAACTCGCTCGAAAGTTTCGTTGACATCTTTTCGATTCTTAGCATCCAGGTTGATGTCGTGGTTGCCAATGACATTGTACCAGGGGATTCCCAGCAGCGCAATCGATTGGTTCAGTTGCTTCATGATGGACAGGTCATCAAAAACAATATCGCCCAGCGTCACTCCCAAAGAAGCGTCCGTGCCCACGAGTTGGTCGATGACATCGTGAGAAATCCAATCGACTTCTTGTAAGTTTCGAGGCTGCGGATCTCCAAACATAATCGCTTTGAATTCGTTGGGNTCTTTAGTTTGATGCAGCGGAAAGTCAATCGATGCAGGCAGCGGGCCAGTTGGCTTAACACCTGGAAATTTTGATTTGACCGAGCCGTTCGGTTTATGAGTGTAATAAAACCGAGGCAACATCTGCTTGTTGATGGGGGATTGCCAATTGCGGGGCTTGATGACAAAAATGGTTGTGTCTTCACCGACAGGCAATTCGTATCGCCCTTGCCGGTCTGTTTTTGTAATCGTGCTGCCATTGGAGACACGTATCCCGGACAGCGGCTTTTCTCCATCATCGAAAATGTGATTATTATTTTGATCGTGATAGACCGTCCCACGAGCTGTTGAGGCTGCATCATCTGCAAGCAGAACTCCACTGGATATTGTCAAAACAGATAGTATTGGAAGCAGGCAGCAAAACAGACGTCGCATTCAAGTTTCCCCTCGGAAGCATTTCTAATGATCAATAATAAAGTTCTGTTAACAGTTACCTATAACACATGCGAGATCTCAATTGAATCAACCGAAAGAAAAATAGATACATTTTACGGGCCTGCCAGACTCCACGGAACGAAAGGACACTGTGCCTCATGTCGGATAAATAGGTGCTTGTGGTTGCTAGATAATATTGTCCAAACGATCAAATCCTGATTTCGGTTTCAGGGTCACTACACCCATCACTGGTCTGGCTTGCCTGTGTGGTAAAGGCTTTTGAGAACTATTTTTGGGCCTGTGGTCGAACCTGTGTCAGCTCGGGCTTGTCAGATGCTGCAAGGCTCAATAGAATGCCTCCGCACGAGAGAAAACAGGTTGGGGAATCTGCCAACTTGTCCTCTTTCCATCGCAGCCCGATGGTGTAACGGCAGCACAGCGGATTTTGATTCCGCCAGTTTGGGTTCAAATCCCGGTCGGGCTATTTTAGAAAACAGCCGCATGCGTTTTTTCGTATGCGGCTGTTTCTATAGGGTATTTCTGAAAAATGGTTCTCCCCCTTGGGAAGGGGGAGTTAGAGGGGGTTTTTAACCTACTTTCTTATAATCAAACTGTCTCTCTGAGCCTGAATATCGAACCTCAATCATGAATCGTTCAATAACCAAGCATCGCCCGGTGATGCTCAGAGAAACATTGCAGGAACTGGCACTCGAACCAGGCTTGAAAATTGTTGATGGGACAGTCGGGGCAGGCGGGCACAGCCTGGAAGTTTTCCCCAAAATCCAACCCGATGGACGACTGATCGGCTTGGATCGCGATGCGGAAATGCTTCAACGTGCCACTGCAACACTTCAGCAACTAACTGAAGACAACGTACTCCCACAGAATATCCTGCTGGAACAATCATCTTACGCTGAACTGAGAAGCGTTTTAGATGCACATGAAATAGAATCGGTGGATCGGATATTAGTCGATCTGGGGCTTTCTTCGGACCAACTGGCTGATCGAAAACGAGGTTTTGGATTCCAGAGTGATGGATCTTTGGACATGCGTTTCGACACCCGGCAAGGGGAACCGATTCATATTTGGCTCAACAAGGCCTCGATTGAAGAAATTACATCGGTTCTGCTTCAGTTTGGGGAAGATCCTTTGTCTCCTCTGATCGCTGAAACAATCGCTGAACATCGACGAAAAAAGAGAATTGAAACCGTTTCTCAGTTGACTGAATTAATAGAAACGGTCGCGTCTGGTCGAGGAAAACGAGGCGGAAAATCGCACCCAGCAACGCGAACTTTTCAAGCGTTAAGAATTCAGGCAAACGCAGAACTCGAACACCTGAAACGGTTTCTGTCAACAACGGCTCCTGAATCCCTGGCTCCAGACGGACGTTTGGTTGTGATCACTTTTCACTCTTTGGAAGATCGCATCGTCAAGCAGATGTTTCAGGATCGCAGCGTTTGGAAATCGAGTTCGAAGAAGCCGATCCCCGCCTGCCCGCTGGAATGCAAGATGAATCCACGCAGCCGATCTGCAAAAATCAGAATCGGTATTCGCGCCGATTGAATAATTCGTCATATTTCCGCTTCTGAGCAAAGATTCGCTCAAGTTTTGGGATCGGTCACATTTGACTAACGCAAAACAGACGAAATCGTCATGAATCTCTGCTCCTATGGATGAAGATCCTTCACGGCCCTGTCGATTCTCGATAGGCCTGTATTTTTCGACTATTTTGAGTTTCGATCCTGTCATTTGAGCTAAGTCACGGTTTTTTTCTTAGCATTTTGTGTTGTATGACAAGTTCGTCATTCAAAATTTATCGTATTCACGTTTTGAACTGTTCCAACAGACCCGGATTCAATCGGGTGGAGAAGTCCTATGCCCAAGGAAACAAAATTCACTCTGGCATTAATGCTCTTTTTAGCTGTGGCGCTAGGGTTTGTCGTTTGGCAGCGAGTCTCCAAGGACGGTGAATCTCTGGCTTCGCTGAAGGAGAATATGAATAAACCTGAGGGAGAGAAAACTCCTTCAGTCACAGGCAGCGATTCCGATGGTCATGATCATGGATCGTCGCAAAATAACGAACCAGGAAGTTTTCCAGTTGCTCCGCTACCAGGCAAGCAGGTTGCTAGTAATCTTTTTGATGATCATGACCACGATCACGGAGATCACCAAGATACAGGGAACCCGTTTGCTCAGACAGAAAACAAAAACGTTGCCCCCAAGCCTGCATTTGGGCTGTTCGAAAAACCAATTACAAAACCAGTCTCGCAAACTACCTTCAAGCCAGAATCAGACAACCCTTTTGGAACTCTATCGCCGAAGACAAGCACTCCATCGAGCAAGCCGCCTGCCAATTTATTTGATCATGACGCCCCAGACAGCAATCGCGAAGAAGCCCCGAAGCCGAATCCATTTGCAAAAGAACATGATCATTCTGGTCGAGTTGCTCATCAGCACGATCATCATCCCCCGGCTGCAAACCCTGGGCAGAGCAATCCGTTCAACCCATTCGATAATAATTCGTCTAACAAACCGCAGCCTGCCGGCACGGTATCTGTGAAATCTGCAACCTTTTCAAGTCCGTTTCCGCCTGTTCATCAGGCAAGCCAAAGTAACGCACAGAATATGGTCCAGAATCAAAACGATCCATTTGGAAATATCCCTATCCCTTCTGCCAACGAACCGGCTGGCTTCCCAGCAGCCCATAATCCACCAGCAAATTCTTTTGATAGCTTTCATCCACCGACCAAGTCGCAGGGTCAAGGTTTTGCCCCCGCTCCTGTGCCAACGGGAGGATTCAATACATCAACCCAGCAGGAACGCGAACGAGAGCAGCATCGACTGGAACATCATCCCAAAACAGAAGTCACTGGAACTCCATTTAATCCAGCAAAGTACACTCCCAGTTCAGCAGTTGTATCAACAGGGCCAACGCGAGTTTATACGGTTAAACCAGATGAAACCTACTGGGCGATCCCGAAAAAAATCTATGGTACCATTCGATATTTCCAAGCGTTAGAAGAGCACAATCGCAGTCGTATTTCCTCTGCAAAGAAATTGCGACCTGGTATGAAAGTTCTTGTGCCCGAAGAAAAGTTTCTGCTGGCAAGCTACACGCAACTGATTCCCGGGGCAGGACGATCAGCAAGTTCAGTAGAATACGAACAAAATACCCAAGGTCTCTTCTTTGACTCATCAGGACGCCCAATGTTCCGGATTGGAGCTGAAGATACCCTGGGAGGTATTGCGTATGAGCATCTGGGACGCACGACTCGCTGGGTTGAAATTTTCAATCTTAACAGAGACAGCCTCAAAACCCCTGATCGTCTTAAAATCGGAACCGTTTTGCGAATGCCTGCTGATGCGAGCCGAATTGCCCTCGCCCCGGAATCCACAATCAGACGATAAGATTCCTATAAGAGCCGCTGTTTTACACAGGCGGACAAAGCACAATACCAGCGGATCGATTGTAAAATCAATTCGCTGGCGGAGTACTGGAATTCATGGTTGGTCGTTTTCTGCTGATAACAATATTACTTGTTGGCGTGATGCTGATTGCGGTTGAGCAAGAAAGAGAGTACCGGGAATTACAGTCCCTTCGAGTTCGGCAAGTCTATCAAAAGCAGGTGTTGCTCGAACAACGCTCTCGTCTGAGGCTGAATCTGCAACGTAATACTCGTCCGCAAAATGAGATTTCTCACTAAAAAAGACCTCTGGGAAATAGTTCTCCCCCTTACGAAGGGGGAGTTAGACGGGGTTTTTAAAACTTAATTCAAGGCAGACAAGAATATCTAGCCTCCGCTGACAATATCTTTTGATATGAATATAAGTTTCCTCTAATGAAAATTATCATCGAAAGCTCTGACGAACCAGACAAAGTCGATGATAAAAATCCCGCACGGTTATTGAGTGCTTCCATTGCCTGGGTCACGAAGATCTGGACGAAACCGTCTACCGTTTCAGAACCGGAATTCTCTCCTGGACGACGACTGCTGTTTGTGGCTGGTGTTTTATTTCTTGCCTGGGGAATTGTGGCTTTCCGCTTAATTGGGTTGTACTTTGGCGATGCGGAACTGATGGAGAATCGCGTGGCTGATCAACAGACCACAAAAGAATTCATCCGCGCCCGACCGGGGGATATTCTTGATCGTGAAGGTCGATTGTTAGCGACCAGTGTCGATATGAAAAGCCTGTTTGTTGTTCCTCGAAACATTAAGGATCTCGACAAGTTCAGCCAGCAACTCGCTGCGGTACTTCAAATGGAGCCGGCGAAGATCAAAGCGAAAATTGATAGGCATCGGAAGAAAAACTTTCTCTGGATTTCGCGTAGACTCAAACTGCCCGTCGTACAAGCGATTCACGACTTGGAACTTGACCAGGAAACTTACGGATTTCGCAGAGAGTATCGTAGAAACTATCCGAACGGCTCGCTGGGAATTCATCTGCTCGGTTTACGAGACATCGATGGAGTTGGGCACGGCGGCATCGAACAGGCGTATCAGAAAACACTCTCGGGAAAACAGGGACAACGTGTTCTTGTGCGTGATGCTCGAAATCATATTGTGCATTTGTATGAAGATCCTTTGCATCGCGTTGTTCAGGGAAAAACAATACAACTGACAATTGATATTCGATTGCAGCAAGTGCTTGAGCAGGAACTCGATCAGGTGATGCAAACCTGGCAGCCTCGGGGATGTTGTGCCATTTTGTGCGATCCGCAAACCGGGGAAATCCTAGGCATGGCTTCCCGACCAACATTCAACCCGGAAGACTCCTCCTCTTTTCGCGATGACGCTTGGATGAACAGAGCAGTTGCCTGGGATTACGAACCAGGTTCGACAATCAAACCGCTGATCGTCGCAGCAGCCCTGGAGCAAAATGCAGTTTCTCAGGACACCGTTCTTCATGGGCATTGGGGAGAATATCGCATGGGGAAACGATTGCTGCACGACACGCATTCTTATGGCGAATTAACCCTGGCAGAAGTTTTAATCAAATCGAGCAATATCGGGATGGCTCAAGTGGGCGAGCGTATGACCAATGCTGGCTTATATCAAGCCTTGCAGCGATTCGGATTCGGCTTACGAACCGGTAGTGGCCTGCCCGGCGAGTTAACGGGAAAAGTGCGTCCGCTTTCACAGTGGAATCAGTATTCCACAGGTTCAATTCCCATGGGGCAAGAGTTTTCTGTCACGCCATTACAGATGATCGCTGCTCATAGCGTACTGGCAAATGGTGGAGCCTATCGACAGCCCCGCTTCGTTTTAAAATTTGATCAGAAAGATGCACAATCTGTCGAACCAGGACTTCAAATGCGATTGATTCAGCCCGATATTTCTCGATGGATCGTTCGTCAACCGATGCGACAAGTCATGACCGAAGGGACTGGTCGACGAGTGAACGATCAAAATTTGTCCTTGTTTGGAAAAACCGGGACTTCTCAGGTGTATGATTCTGAACTGGGCGGATATTCACGCAAAAAAACGGTCTGTTCATTCGTATGCGGCGTCCCGGCTCAAAACCCAAAACTTCTGGTGCTTGTTGCAGTGGATCAACCGACCTTAGGAAGAAGTCACTTTGGAGGAACAGTCGCGGGGCCGGCAGCTGTCAATATTCTCAAAAAAACCTACCCCCTGCAAGAAAACTGGCTCGCCAAAACAGCTGAAAAACACCTACGTCGGTAGTTGTTCTTATTTTAGGGTACCCCTAAAATTGGTTCTCCCCCTTACGAAGAGGGAGTTAGAGGGGGTTTTTAACTACTTTTCATCATCAAATGGTCTTCAAGAAGGCTGAAAAGACAGTTAAAAATTGCAACTTGCATTTCTGGAAGGAAAACGTGATAATCCCCCCACGGCATCGATTCTGAAGTGCCGGATTTGTGAAAGACAGGCCGAAGTGGCGGAATGGCAGACGCGCCGGATTCAAAATCCGGTGAGGGTAATCCTCATGTGGGTTCGAGTCCCACCTTCGGTATTTCTGCAACTCTTTTAGAACAAAAGGGTTATAGAGAGTGCTTTCTTACTTGGCACTCATTTCTTATCGGCTTCTTGATTTGGCTGGCTCGTGAAAGGCTCACGAACGGTCAGAAAATCAGGAACATGGGCTTTGTTGATGGCCTTCTTTAGTTTGCCAGCCATGTTGACATAGCCCCGAGTCGTTTCCAGTGATCGATGCTGCATCAGCTTCTGAAGTTCAAACAAGTCCATGTGCTCGGCGTTCGCTGTTGCGTAGCCTCTTCGCAGATCATGGAAACCGAAATAGCCGCCGTTCTTTCCGCACTTTGACACACCTGCTTTGTCCTGGATCTTGTGAAACACTTGGTAACTCTGTCGCTTTCCAGAACTCCATTGAAATACCTCATACGTCTCCGATGCCAAAAGTGGCCTGAGGTGTTCGATGACCGCTCCGTGAAGGGGTATCCGTTCGTCGCGTTTTCCTTTGGTGGTATCGCTGGGGCAAAAGCCGTGCCTTCTTAAAGTCTAGGTTGTCCCATGTGAGTGAGAGAATTTGCGAGATCCGCCAGCCTGTGAGGTAGGCAAATGTAAGCAGGGCTCGCCAGTATTGCTCTGGACTCACGTTTGGAATGTTTGGTGAGTGAGCCACGTCACACGCTTTGTACATGGCTCGGAACTGCTCATCATTAACGAACGTCTTTTCCTTCTCCGGAATTCGCAACATTTTCATTTCCGGGACTCGCTTGATATAGTCCCATCGTTCCGCTTTTCGAAGTGCTGCCTTCAAGTATCGAAGATTCTTATTGATCGTTGCTGGAGAATACTTTGCTTTGGTCAATTTCTTTACGTAGCGGTCAATGAACTCATCAGAGATATCAGTCAATCTGAAGATCTTTGTAAAGTTCTCGAAATGAGATAAGGCGAGCGTAGCCGCTGCCTTGTGCAATGATGAGAACTCGCCAAGTACCAGGTCATTATATTTTGCTCGGAATTGCTTCCAAGTCTTTTTCTGCTTTCCCTCGTATGTACCGTTCGAGAGTTGGACGTGCAGTTCCAATGCGTGATGTTTGGCCCGGCTCATATTCACTTTGCCTGCGACTAATGATTTGGAGCGACGTTTACCATTCGGCTCAATCCAGTCCACAACCCACGGGGCTTTCTTGGTTCCCCACTTCTCGACATCCCGAGTCTTCTGATGTATCCACGCTTTGTTTCTCAGAGCAGTTCCTTTTCTAAAAGTGTTGCCATTTGGAGACAAACCGCCCCGCAACTGAAGCGACGGGGCGGTTTAGCCTTTCACTCTTTGATTACTTTGGGCATCCCCACTGTGCGAGATACCGTTTCACTGAAGCTCTGGTAACGATTATGCGACTGTTGTACTTGCCTGATTCAATGGCTCCGGCTTGAACTTTTCGCGTTAATGTCCAGCGAGACATGCTTAATTCCCGTAATGCTTCCGGCCCGGTCATCCAGGTTGCCTGGTTCGCCTGCATTGAGTAATCGTTACCAAGTGTTTCGAGGATTGCGTTCAGGAGCGTACTTTTTCCATTTGCACCATGCCCCCAAAAAATCGGTAGGACATGATCATAAACAGCCCCCACAAGAGAGCTTCCGAATAGCTTTTGCAGGAAGGAAATCACGTCTCCACAATCTTGAAAAACTGATTCCAGGAATGAATCCCACGCCAACGAAGGGGCGTTTGGGTCAAATTCTTTCGGGCAAATAACTGAAATGAAATCTTCTCGCCTGTGTGGTTGCAGTTTGCCAGACTGAAGGTCAATTGTTCCATTCACACAATTAAGCAGCCATTGATTTTGATTAAGGCCATCAAGGGGCACTGGCACTAGCGATTGAGCCTGTTTCAGAAAAGCATTGATTCCACCTGTACTTGCAGCTCGCTGGGCATGTTTAAGACAGGATTTCTGCATTTCCTCATCTTCGATGCTGTAAGATTTGTCAAACCAGAAATCTGCCACTGAGTGAGCCAGCCGTAGTAGGTGAATTGCGGTTCATCCGGTTAATGCGTGTTTTGCCTTGTGACGTTTTGCCTTGTGACGTTTTGCAAACATTGCACGCTTGACTAAAACAGGGCATGACTGTCTCATCTGGTTTTT
>JAESQE010000368.1 GCA_016765335.1 Planctomycetaceae bacterium | reverse complement strand
GCCTCATCCAGTACTGGTTTGCTTAATCAGTGCGGATCTATCAATCCCTGTTTGTAGAATCGTCGAATGCGGTCGGGTTTTACGTTCTTGGTTTTAATAGCGGGCAAGCACAAACGCCGGATATTATCCTTTCCCAGTAAGTGTCCTTTTGGGTCATCCTGATGTAAGTGTTCCATAATAAGAATTTAGGGTATTAGGCCTTTATCTACCTTTCTATTGGGGAGCGTTTCGGTCATCCAGTGGTTGGCGTTTTTTGTTCCTCGACAGGCTGCACTCTTCGGATGTGCACCGTGTGGCAACTTAATAAAACAACAAGCCCTCTATAAATATAGAGGTATGAACCGTGGGTATTTTGTCATTTATTTTTATGGAATCCCAGAGAATACCCCGGACAACGTGATTAAGTCATTGCAGTATAAAGAGATACGCAACTTCTTCTTTTTTTCTCGTCTAGGGGTATTTGAGTTAAGTTTTCGGCAACTTCGCAGAGAGGTGTCGATGGTCTTGGGGAATTTAATGTGAACTAAGACGAGGTTCCAGAAGAATGGGGCATCCGACCATGGGTGTGATTGCAGTTGATTGATTGAAAATCTCTGTTGCCCGAAGCGTTTCTAGATAGCTAGTAACCTCCCATTTGTTTGCTTTGATGGCATTTCCCTGGTAGTAAATAATCAACAAACTTTACATCTGGAACTAAACTTTGGGGACAAGAAAACGCCTAGAAGTTACCTAGCGGGACTCTTCAACGCGAGCAATCAATTCTGAAGCCTTGACTCCTAATGCATCACAGAGTCGGAATAGCATTTTCAGCGTGGGGGACTTTTTGTCGTGTTCCAATTGGCTGATGTAGGGGCGATCTATTTTTGCTTTAAACGCAAGTTCTTCCTGAGTCATTCCTGCTTCTTCGCGTAAATTTCGTAGAACTTTTCCCAGCATTCCGGGAGATTAGCTAGAACCCAGAACGTGTCTGTTTGCTGTAGTAAACAAACACTGGCAACTGATTAGTATTGGATTCAATCGGTTGGAGTTGAACTTATTAATATATGCCCATTTTCTATGGAGAACTATGCATGACAACTAAAAAACAACATTCCACATCTCCCAAAGAGGGGTGGATTATTCCAGGCCTCCTGATCTTCGGGGCATTCATCCTTACTGGGTTTTTAGCCAACGAACGCCCAATCGGTTGGGGATTGTTAGCAGTGGTCATCATCGGTGGTGCCATTGCGTTGCTGGTCAAGCGGGATTGGCAAGACAAGGTTTTTGATCCGATCGGTGTCAACGATCCAGTGAAGCGGTATGTCGTTTTAGGGATGACGCTCATGTTTATGCTAGGTTCTGTCAGAAAACTCATTCTGTTGTCAGATTCAGGTAGCGTTGTATGAACGCCATCTTTATAAATCCGCCAAAGTTCTTCGCGGTTTTTTCAAACCGTGAGAAAATGCGGCGGTTCTCTTTGAGCCAACCAATCAACCGCTCAA
Organism: Planctomycetaceae bacterium; assembly: GCA_016765335.1. Taxonomy (GTDB): domain Bacteria; phylum Planctomycetota; class Planctomycetia; order Planctomycetales; family Planctomycetaceae; genus Rubinisphaera. The sequence continues at coordinate 9,327 of JAESQE010000368.1, read as the reverse complement.
TGATATTGCGATCACGATAGACCTCTCGGTCAAACTCAACTTCTCGATGACTTTGTTCATTCTGCTTTGAGGGAATCACTGGTGTCATTCCCAAATCAATCAGGTATTGGTCAATCCAGTCAGCTCGATATCCCTTGTCACCAGCCATGGCAACAGGCCAGGCAATCGGTTCGCCATCGCCATCAACAAGTTTGGCATCCGCCCCTTCAAGCAACTCGACCAAGGCAGTCGATTCGTGAGCTTGACCGGGTGTCAAATGGAAATGCAAAGGGTGTCCATCACGATCACACAGAATATGAATTTTTGTTGAAAAACCTCCACGAGAACGCCCTAATGCGTGGTCACCTGGCTCTTCGGGGTCGTTTTTTTTCCACCGCCTGCCGCACATCGGGCTGCTCGAACAACAGTTCCATCCACACACCATAATTCTTCATTGATGTCGTCCATGTCAACACGGGCTGATTGCAGTCGTTGCAAAACCTCGTCAAGAATTCCATTGCTGTTCCATTTATTGAAGAGATCCCAAACGGTCCCCCATTTTCCAAATTCCTCCGGCAGGTCTCGCCAAGGCGCTCCGGTGCGTAGAATCCACAAAATGCCATCCACAACATTTCGGCGATCAACGGGTGGTCTTCCCGTGTCCGCAGGTGCTGGAAAAATATCTCCGATCAGTTCCCATTGTTCATCCAAAAGTCGATGTCGAGTCATCCTTGACCTCCCCAAGATTAGAATAGATAATCCATACTCAGGTATTATCCACGAATACAGGCTCTCGGGGAAACATCAGTTTTCTGACAGAGCCTAGCAATACTAACTGATACAACAGATGCTGAAAAAGTGGAAATATCCAATAAGCCGACGTCATCGACTGATGCAGAAACAGCACAAGCAAAGGAAGAAACTACGCCTGATCCGACACCGTTAGACACTCACAGGGAGCGATCCAAATCAGACGATGCACAGGACATTGAAGAATCGTTCTTCCATGCAAGTGCCCGTGCTTTCATCATAATGAACGTCGAACCAAACAAGTTAAATGTTGGGGGCCGCGAATTTCGGATCAAACGGAATCCTGTAGGCGAAGGATGTTTTGTGTACGATCCCCGTACTCGGTTCCATGGGGTAGAAAGGCTCATTGTTTGGTGGGTGCGAAAGGAAGGTGAAGGTTATACACTCAACAGCCCAAGTAAGATGGTTACTCCCGGTCTGAAATGGCCTCGGGATGCACCGATTAAAGCCCCCTTGACTCACGAAGTCGTAAACTATGTTTTCCACGGCAAGCCAATGAGTCGTCCTGCTCCTTCGTCAGAACCCAAGTTACCGCCTTACACTGTTCGGGAATATAAGATTTATCGGGCTGTGATAAGTACACCTTTCTCTGTTTCAGATGAGCAAGCGAATCGAAACACTGCTGAACTTTTTTCGGTATCAGTTGAAGAGGTGGAAAAGGTAACCAAAAAAGTACTATGGATTCTTAATGGAAATGACTGGTTTGGTTCGCCGGAAGGTGAAATCCAACGGGCGTCCGATTGGGAAGACGAGAAGCCGCAGCTCCATAAAGAAAACCTGCCCAAGAAGGAAAATATATCAGGCAACAATAAAGCCAACATTGAAGCCATCAAAATATATTTCAAAGAACGAAACCAAAGGTTCTATCGCACCCTACGGAGCCTGAAGGAAATGTAATATCCTAAAGCCGAAACTAGCCCTTTATACAAAAAACATTACGAGAAAATCACCAAGATAAAGTTGACAAGTACTCTTCGAGTTGGACCAGAAAAGATGGCGTTTGATCGCGATTATGTTCCGTTTTCGGTAAAGGTTGGAAAAGCCGGATATATTTCTAGTTTCACAATAATTCAAATAATCGACAACCACACGATGCTCGTACAATTTGGTTCCCACACTGCAATTGCACAAGGATGGGACACAACGAATGTTGTTGATGATTCCGTGCTTATTCCCAAAGATGCCATCATCGTCACCGGAACAACTAACTACACAACGGTCCTTGGTGCTAAAAAGCGGGTGTACGTGATTGCCCCCTTTAATTTGCGAATTTATGTAAAAGACCACCTTCCAGTGATTCCAGCAGATATCGTTAAAATTGTAGGGGAGGATATAGAAGTAGGTAAAGGATTATGATGATAAACTGCTTCAGAAAAGTACGAAAGCTGTTGCTTACCACTGCTTTACCAGATGTTGTGGTGGGCGATTGAAGCCGACTGGTCGAAATCAGATGCGATCAGTGTTGCAGAGAAGAAACAACATTGACCTTCCCCCGATTTCAGTACCACCCTAAGTGAGAGAATCGGGGTTCATGGGGCCGGTGTTCTTCTGGAGTGAGGCCGTAGGCCGAACGGAAGAAGAACACCGTGCGGCAAATGCAGCACGGGTCTGGTAATCCAATGCACTATGCACAATCTGTGATGGTTGTAGTCAAGTCGCCAGCGATCAATCACCCAACGAGCTTCCGTCAAACTGGAGTTCATACACGGATTGTAACGATCACGAAATAACTCACAGCTTTACCAGTACAGACCCCGTGATTCGTTTTCATTCGGCACGGGGTTCTTTCGTAGCGATGGACAAATCATCAACCTAACGGTAGATTGGTCTCATCACTCTTTTTGTGTCAAATTGTAGAAGGTATGCCGACTAAATGGCGAAATCTAAGAAGCAAACAACCGGAGCCCGTCTCGGCTTCGAAAATAAACTGTGGGAAATGGCCGACAAAATGCGTGGCCATATGGATTCCGGCGAGTACAAACATGTTGTGCTCGGCTTGATCTTCCTTAAATATATCTCAGATGCTTTCCAGGTAAAGCATGATGCTCTCGCAGCCACAGCAGATACCGATTTCACCGACCCGGAAGATCGGGACGAATACGCTGCCATGAACATCTTCTGGGTGCCGAAGGAAGCCCGTTGGGCAAACCTCCAATCTGAAGCAAGGCAACCGACCATCGGCAAGGTTGTTGATGATGCGATGGTGGCGATAGAAAAAGAAAACCCGTCACTCAAAGGGGTGCTTCCCAAAGATTATTCGCGACCGAGTCTCGATAAAACACGGCTGGGGGAACTGGTCGATATTATTGGCAATATCGACTTGCAGGCGAAACAGTCCGGCGTGAAAGACCCGCTTGGTCGTGTGTATGAATATTTTCTCGGTCGATTCGCAGCCTCTGAAGGGAAAGGGGGAGGCGAGTTCTATACGCCTCAGTGTGTGGTTCAGTTATTGGTTCGCATGATCGAGCCGTACAAAGGGCGGGTTTTCGATCCCTGTTGTGGTTCCGGGGGCATGTTTGTTCAATCGGAAAAGTTTGTCGAAGAACATGGCGGGCGACTGGGAGATATCGCTGTTTATGGGCAGGAATCGAACCCCACAACGTGGAAACTCGCAAAGATGAATCTTGCCATTCGAGGGATTGATGCCAACCTCGGCAAGCAGAATGCAGATACTTTTCATAACGACCTGCATAAAGATCTCAAGGCAGATTATGTGCTCGCAAACCCTCCGTTCAACGATTCCGACTGGGGCGGGCAACGATTGCAGGATGATCAACGCTGGAAATACAGCACACCTCCTGCGAACAATGCCAACTACGCCTGGATACAACACTTCGTTCATCATCTCTCACCAAACGGCATCGCAGGGTTTGTGCTGGCGAACGGCTCGATGTCAACCAGCACCAACAGCGAAGGAGAAATTCGCAAACAGATTGTTGATGCCGATCTGGTCGATTGTATGATCGCGATGCCCGGTCAACTTTTCTACACCACACAAATTCCGGTCTGTTTGTGGTTCCTCACCCGTTCCAAAAAAGTGGACAAGAAACGGGGTTATCGCAACCGCAAAGGTGAAACACTTTTCATCGATGCCCGCCGTATGGGAACACTGGTGGATCGTGTGCATCGGGAACTTTCCGATGATGACCTGGAAACCATTTCAGAGGTTTATCACAACTGGCGTAACAGCAAAGGAAAATACGAAGACAAAGCGGGCTGGTGGAAATCTGCCTCACTCGAAGAAATTCAATCTCACGATTACGTTCTCACTCCCGGTCGTTATGTCGGAGCAGAAGAAATCGAAGACGATGGCATTCCGTTTGAAGAAAAGATGACAAAACTCTCCGCCGAACTTTATGAACAATTCAAAAGTGCAGATAAACTCGAAGCCACCATCAAAAAAAATCTGGAGGCTTTGGGTTATGGGGAATAAAGAAATTCTAAAGGGAAACCGGGCTGAATATGGCAAGCAGATTCTTGCCACAGTGTCGCAACAATTAACGGCTGAATACGGTAGAGGGGCGAGCGAGCGAAACCTTGCCTACATGATCCGTTTTAACGAAGCATTTCCTCAAGTTGAGATTTTGCAGACACTGTGTGCAAAATTGAGTTGGAGTCATTTCAAGAATCTTGTACTTTCTCACAACCCCGATTTCAAACTGATCGAATTCTCCAATTGTGGAATAGGCTGTTCCACAATTGCGAAGCAGTCTGCTTCGCAATTAGAATATGAGCTGCCCCGAGCCTTGCCGGAAGAGTTGCAATCATCCCTGCCGACCATCGAACAAATCGAAGCAGAATTGGGAAAGGATTCAAACGATGAATGATTACAAGGTAGAAACACAGAGGCACAGGGGACACAGAGAATCAGGAATGTAATTTTCCTCCGTGCTCTCTGTGATTCGGTGTTTCAAAAAAAGTTTTTATGAAAAGAAATGAATTGAAAGATGGAAACCAACGAACTCACGGGCGCAATTATCGGTGCGGCGATTACCGTCCATCAACGGCTCGGCCCGGGCTTGCTCGAATCTGCCTACCGTGCGTGCCTGGCTTATGAATTACAGAAGCGGGGGTTTGAGGTTCAGCAAGAGGTGCCTGTTCCGGTTGTTTACGATGAGGTGAAGCTGGAATGTGGTTTTCGGGCGGATTTAGTGGTCAATAGAAAGGTTGTCGTTGAATTGAAAGCAAAAACGGCAATTCATCCCGTAGACAAAGCACAAACGCTTTCCCATTTGAGACTTTTGAATTTACGGTTCGGTTTGTTGATTAATTTCCATGAAGTTAAACTGGTAGATGGAGTGAATCGCATTGTGAATGGTTATGAATGAAAAAGTAGTAACACAGAGAATTAGTGAGTAGAACTTTTCCTCCGTGTTCTCTGTGACTCTGTGTTTCAAAAAAAAGAACTGAAAATAAATGTTAAAAAGTAGAAACACAGAGGCACAGGGGACACAGAGTAACAACNGTTNATTTNCNCNCGCATTCTCTCTTTCCTCCGTGNTCTCTGTGNCTCTGTGTTTCAAAAAAAAGAACTGAAAATAATGTTAGAACAATACGAACACTCCCAAACCGCAGACAAACTCGAAGCCAGCATCAAGAAGAACCGGGAGGCGTTGGGTTATGGGGAATGAGAATAAATATCCTTTGAAAAAGTCAGAGAGAATAAAACCATGATTGAATACGATAAATTTCAAAAATCGCTCAAGCATCTTGAACTGCAATATATCAACTATAAAACTCTGGATAGCAATTTACCCCAGCTTCTTCAAGAAGCCGTTGCAGAGTCCGTTATTCAGCGATTTGAAACATGCTATGATTGTTTATGGAAAATACTCAAACGTTATCTAATAGAAGAATTGGGCGTTACTGAAGTTCCTAACAGCCCTAAACCCGTGCTTCGTCTGGCTGGTGAGAACGGGCTATTTGCCTCGTCTGTGGAGGATTGGCTCAAATATGCCGATGCGCGTACAGGAACAGCACACGACTATAGCGGAGAGAAAGCCGAAGAAGCACTCGCTCTCATGGAGGATTTTGTGGATGATGCGATCGGGCTTTATCAAACTTTAAGCGGGGAGACGTGGGAGTGACAGACGCAATCGATATCACCACTGACCAACGTCAAACTCTACTGAGTCTGCTAAAAAAGCACCTCCCCAACGTAACCGTTTGGGCATACGGTTCTCGAGTAAAATGGACTGCTCGCCCCGACTCGGACTTAGACGTGGTTGTTTTTGCCACCCCAGAACAGAAAGACCAAGTCGCCCACCTGAAGGAAGCCTTTGATGAAAGCGACCTACCATTCCGCGTCGATCTTTTTCGATGGGACGAAGTGCCTAAGTCATTCCACAAAAATATCTCAGCAGAGAAAGTTGTATTGCAGGAAAAAAATACAGAAACTGTGAGGATGGGGAATGAATGGAACAGCACTACGCTAGGGAATGTGGTGGAATTGAAAAGAGGGTATGACCTCCCGAAAGTTTCTAGGTTGGACGGAAAGGTACCAATAATCTCGTCTGCTGGATTATCTGGATCTCACAGTAAAGCGAAAGTTAAAGGTCCCGGTGTTGTAACAGGTCGATACGGTACCATCGGAAAAGTATACCTTGTAGCTGAAGATTTTTGGCCGTTAAACACGACTCTTTACGTTAAAGATTTCAAGGGTAATGATGTACGATTCATAAGCTATTTTTTGAAACAGATTGACTATCAGTCCTGTTCTGATAAAGCAGCAGTTCCGGGAGTAAATAGAAATCACCTTCATATGGTTTCTGTTCGAATTCCACCGCTCCCAGAACAACGTGCTATTGCTCACATTCTTGGTTCATTGGATGACAAGATTGAGTTGAATCGGCAGATGAATGTGACGTTGGAGGGGATGGCTGAGGCGATTTTTAAGAGTTGGTTTATCGACTTCGGCCCGGTGCTCGACTAAGCGGTCGCCGCCGGCAACCCGATCCCCGCCAACCTAAAAGAAAAAGCCACCCGCCGCCAATCCCTCAACAACCAACACAAACCCCTCCCCCCAGAAATCGCTGACCTGTTCCCAGAAAGTTTTGAAGACTCGGAACTGGGACCGATACCGACGGGGTGGAATGTTGGTCCCATTCTTGAATTGGCTGATCTAATAAGTGGTGGAACGCCAAAAACCTCTGAGCCGAATTATTGGGGAGGTGATGTGGCATGGGCGAGTGCGAAGGACGTGTCGCAATGTGGCGAGTCCTTCCTGATAGAGACTGATCGTAGCATTACACAACTCGGCCTCGACAGGAGTGCGGCAAAGGTGATTGACCCCTTCACCACTGTCATAGTCGCTCGTGGAGCAACCACAGGTAGATTAACAATGTTTGGGTTACCCATTGCGATGAATCAAACATGTTATGCGTTGAGGTCAAAGAATGATTGCCATTATTTTATTTACTGCCATGCAAGGCAGTCGATTGTAAATCTAGTCCACGCTGGTCATGGCTCGGTGTTCAACACCATCACGACAGGCACATTTAAATCATCAACTGTACTTGTGCCAGATGTGCAAATTACAAAAGCATTTGAGCAGCTTATTCATCCTTTTTTTTCGCAAATTCTGAAAAACCAGCATTTATCAAAATCACTAGCAAAGCTTCGTGACACACTTCTTCCGAAATTGATCTCAGGTGAATTGACCATTCCCAACGTCGAGAAACTACTGGAGGGCATTCTCTAATGGCTGAATCGTTTAATATCTATTTAGATGAAAGTTGTCATCTGGAACATGATGGCATTTCAGTGATGACATTGGGAGCGATCTGGTGTCCTGCCGAGAAAGCCCGAGAGGTTGCCTTGAGAGTTCGTGATATTCAGCAACTGCACGGTCTGTCTCATGATTTTGAAATCAAATGGACCAAAGTCTCTCCTGCCAAGTACGATTTTTACCGATCATTGGTCGATTACTTTCTTGATGACGATGATCTCCATTTTCGGGCTGTTATCATCCCTGACAAAGCGGTTCTCGATCATAATAAATTCGGGCAATCGCATGACGACTGGTATTACAAAATGTGTTTCACACTGTTGGAACCGATTATCGACCCGACCCAGCATTATGCGATTTATCTGGATATAAAAGATACACGCAGCGAACAGAAGCGAAGTCAATTGGAAGATGTTCTACGAAATGCAAAATATGATGGCTCGGGAAATATCATTCGACGTATTCAACAAATTCGCTCCCACGAATCGGAGTTAATGCAATTGGGTGATCTACTGATTGGAATAGTTACCTATGCAAATCGAAGATTAACTTCGAGTCGAGCAAAAGTAGACCTCGTTGAACGTGTTCGGAAACGAACCGGGCTTTCACTCACTCAATCGACATGGCTCCGCGAACCCAAATTCAATCTGTTGGCATGGAGGTCTGAGAAGTGACAAACAATGACGAGCTCGACTGGCTTCCTGATTTAATACCACTGGTAGAATACGATGGCGATTGGAAACAATACCTTGATGCCATCTATCAGATTTTCCGTAAAGATTTTCTACAATCCAAGCCACGATATGCTTCTAAACGATTTGCGTTGAAAAAACACCCCATTGAGAAGGGGAAAGAAGCAACGTTTTGGCATTTGATTTCTGATGGAAAAAATGAAGATGAACGTACTCCGGATTTGCGGCGTTGCGAACGAATTGCTTGGCCACGCCCGATTATCGAAGCGATTGATACACAAGATGTTTTCGTCTGGAGAAACAAGAGAGGCAGAAGCGAGAGAATTCTTATTGCCTTGCACGACTTCTCATACGTTGTTGTGTTGGATGATCGAGAAGATTTTGTGTTGCTTTGGACCGCGTACTATGTTGAACAAAAGCACCGACGAAGAAAAATGGAAAAAGAATACAAGAGGTGGAAAGAGCAGGTCTAAAATAGCTGAAGCCGCCCAAAGGACGGCTTCGTTACTCCTTCTACACATGGCAGATGAGCTGTATGAAATCTGCTGAGGTAATAAAAGGATCAGCAGTATCGTTTTACCAGCATTCCAATTATCGTCACATTTTCTCACAAAATCAAGGGATTTGCCACCTATATCTCAAACAGACTGAATATCAGAACTTTCTGATTATGAATAGGTCGATCTTATCGAATCTTCTCATAATCATTCCAAATAGTAAAAGACACAAATATGATTCAGAAACAATTTGACTCCATTTCAAAAGATGAAATCGATGCATTGCTTGCTAACGGCGTCACCGAGTCGAAGACACTAGAATACAAGCAGGAATTGCCTGGCAATTCTGACAGGGAGAAGAAAGAATTCCTTGCCGATGTATCGTCATTCGCGAATGCGTCGGGCGGCGACATTCTATTTGGCATCGTGGCGGAAGTAGATAAGCATGGCAAAAAGACTGGTGCCCCTGAAACTGTGTTACCTATTACGGACACAACCCCCGATGGAGTAAAACTGCGGCTAGAGGAGATTATTCGCAATGGAATTGAACCCAGGCTGCGAGTGCAAATTCAGGAGATTACCGGTTGGGGCGATGACGAAGTAGGTTTTATAATCTTGATAC
>JAESQE010000367.1 GCA_016765335.1 Planctomycetaceae bacterium | reverse complement strand
CGCCTGGCATTGATCGCTTCCGCTTCTTGCGGATTCCCTGTTCACTCAGTTCTCCCCCTGTGCCGAAGCTGCTGAATAATTCGTCCCATTCTTCATCTGTCCAACCTGCAAACAAGTCGGGAGTTTGTTCACAGACCGATTGAATGGACCAGTTCGTTTGTCGGTCAAATAAACGCGCCTGATCTGGTACAGATCGAGCCACTGGTGCTTCTTGCCCGGAAAACAGGTCTTGTTTTATCGATTTTTCATCTGCTGGATTTGGCGTAGGTTGCCCAAGCCAATCGTCACGCGGATCAGGCAGGTTGGTAATTGGTAAGGAGTCTTCATCAGAACCAAGCAGGTTTTTGAGGTCTATGTTTAGAACTTCTGCCAGTTTGTAGATAGTAGAGATGTGTGGACGGGCGGTCTTACCTTGTTGCCAGTTATGCAACGTCGTACGTGAAACCCCAGATTCTCGAGCCAAACGTCCAATATTCCATCCACGCTGTATACAAAGCGAATAAATTCGCTCCCAAAGTAAAGGGTCCACAACGGACTTATTATGTTCAGAAGAGTTCAACAATTGCAGGTACCTCCATGTGGTCTTTCACTAATACATACTCCCATTAGATTCATTATGAACATTTCGTTACATTTGTCAACTTTTCTATTGATTGCCCAGGTTGACCTAAGTACAATGATGTACAGAAAGTGTCTTTTCGGGATTATACAAACATTAGTGGATTAATTCATGTCAGGAGAAAGTTTATGGTTCAGTGTGCTCATTTTGCATATGACGACGAAGAATTATCAGGCTGTCTGGGTGGAGCTGGTGGCTGCTGGCCCATTGAAAACGAGGATCAGGATTTGGAAGATGACCTGCTTGAGCCGGATAATCTGGCTGATGCTTTTTGTCATCCGGATGAAATCGATCCTCCTGAACACTTGGCAAATGATACTTGGAAGCTGTCGCCACCTCAGCAAGAAAGAGAATCAAAGGCTGCTGGCTCCCTGATGACTAATCAATCACAAGTTCGCCCTAATAATGTTTGGCAGAGAGATTAAGAACTTAAAACAGGAAAAATAGCGACAATAGCTATTATTACTGAATATTAAGTGATGTATAGACCAGATGAGTCAACTAATACCAAACTCAATTAATACTTGCGAGGATCTCTCGCTCGTGGCCTTGTACTGACAAGGACTTAGGGAATGTTCAACGCGCAAACAAATATGCGAATGCGTATAATCATGTTTTCAGGAGATTAATTATGCCAGATCAAAAGAGTCCTCAGGAATTCCGTAAGCAAATTTCTATTTTTGTCCCTCTTTCAGACTGGAAGGCAATCAGATTCGAAGCAGCTCGCAAACGGATTCCGATGACAGAACTTTGCAGACGCTGGATGAATCCGGAAATGAGCCGTCTGCGTGAAGATCATCCAGTAAGGAATTCCTGACACCAATCCCAATAAAAAACTAGCGTTAAGTTATCGTTAGTGGCCTTGTGCAGGCAGAGGCTTGGAGACTACTCAACGCGATAACAAATATGCGAATGCGTATTGCCTGAATTGTTATTCGACTGCTCAAGTTCTTTAGGGAGTATGTGTTATGAGGCGATTGTATCCCAGCGATCTTTCCGATGCCCGCTGGAATTTTGTGGAACCATTGATACAAAAGGAATCTGTTCGAGGTAGAAAGCGTTCAACATGTATGCGTGAAGTGATTAATGCGATTAACTATCGCTGGAGTACCGGTTGTGCCTGGCGGATGCTGCCTCATGATTATCCGCCCTGGGAGACGGTTTATACTTATTTTGATCAATGGAAAAGAACAGGAAAACTGTGGCAGATTCGAGAAGTTCTCATTCGCAACTCCCTTTACCTTCCCGTCAGTAAAAAATGCAGTGGGCATAAAAGTCAGTCCGCTTAGTATTGCGAAGGAACTTCTATTAATTCAAATGGGGCACAGACATTCTTGTCTGTTTCGTTTGAGCATGCCTTCATTCAAGGCAGACAAGAATGTCTACCCTCCACCGGGCAAAGTCTTTTGAATTAATAGAGGTTCCCGTAAGTGAATTCAATGTTCAGGCTCTTCTGGGTAATACCGGATGAGCCTTTTTTTCTAGCCATTGGCTGATTGACGACCAATTCACTTTGACTCCCTTGGCAACAAACATAAGATGAGTTATCGTTTTTATCGAATCCAAAGATTTCCAAGTGATCGCAATCAGCGATGAGCTGGCTATGAATCCGAATTCAGAGAAATCATTATGAAAATTATGCATCTCATTCTTCTTGCAGGATTGGTTCCTGTATTGCTGGGGCATGCCCAGGCCCAGGAACTTAGGTTTCAATTGCGGTATCAGCAACAGACGGAAGCGGATTCAAATCTGTACCATCGATTGTTTCGCGAAGAAAAATGGAATCCGAGCGAAACCGCGGTCATTGTTTGTGATGTCTGGGATTATCACCATTGTCTCAATGCGGTCAGACGCTTGGGCGAGTTTGCACCGCGATTGAATCAAGTGCTTGTCAAAGCTCGTGAGCAAGGCATGACCATCATTCATTCTCCCAGCGATTGCATGCCAGCCTATGTCGATCATCCTGCCAGGAAACGAGCACTCCAAACGCCTCAAGCTGCGAATCTTCCAGATGAAATCACTTCTTGGTGTTCACGGATTCCTCCCGAAGAAGCAGCTGTTTATCCGATCGACCAATCCGATGGCGGCGAAGATGATGACCCGCAAGAACACAAAGCCTGGGCAGCCAAGCTCAAAGCAATGGGCCGCAATCCTTCGCTCCCTTGGCAAAAGCAAAGTGCAGTAATTCAGATTGATTCTCAAAAAGATTACATCTCTGATCAAGGAGATGAAGTTTGGAGTATTCTCGAAGACAAGGGGATCAAAAATGTGATCCTGGTCGGCGTGCACGTCAATATGTGTGTGTTGGGGCGACCGTTCGGATTGAGGCAACTGGTTCGAAATGGCAAGAATGCGGTTTTGATGCGAGACATGACCGACACAATGTATAACCCGGCCCGTTGGCCGTATGTGAGTCATTACACTGGGAACGATTTGATTATTTCTCATATCGAGAAATTTGTTTGTCCCACAATCACCAGCGATCAAANTCTGGGCGGCAAACCGTTTCATTTCAGCAAGGACAAACGCAAGCATCTGGTGATGGTCATTGCCGAGAAAGGGTATCTTACGAATCAGACCTTGCCCAAATTTGCACAAGAAACATTAGGGCACGATTTTCAAGTCAGTTATGCCTTTGGAGATCCCGAAGATAGAAACCGTATTCCAGGATTGGAAGTTCTCAAAGAGGCGGATGTTGTCTTGATCTCGGTTCGGCGACGTGTTCTGCCTCCCGAAGATATGAAGTTGTTGCGAGATTTTGTGGCAGCTGGCAAGCCGATGATTGGTATCCGCACCGCATCGCATGCATTCAACTTGAATAAACAATCTCCTCCTGAAGGCTTAGCTGACTGGCCTGAATTTGATCAGGAAGTTTGGGGAGGAAATTACAACAAACACCACCAGAACGATTTGAAATCAACAGTGACTGTTGCCCCTGATGTGAAGCACCCGATTTTAAATGGAATTCCATCAGAAACCAAGTTCGTGGTTGATGGTTCGTTATATGCCGTCTCTCCGTTAGCACCGGGGACTCTACCGTTGATGTATGGGGAAGTGGATGGACAAGAACCTGAACCGGTCGTTTGGACTCACATTCGAGAGAACGGCGGACGTTCTTTTTATACCTCAATGGGATATCATACAGATTTTGCAAGCCCCATTTTTAGACGAATGTTTTTGCAGGGAATTTTGTGGGCTTCAGATGTTAAGGCGGATGCAAAGTCGGTTGATTCACGTCTTGAAAACTGGCCAATGATCGAATTACCCACGCCCCCTGTGTTTTCAGGCACGACTTGGAGTCGTTGTGTTGTGCGATTGCCTGCGAGTTGGCAAAACAATCTCACTTTGAAAACGGTGGATCAAGCAACAGCTTGGTGGGATGGAAAGAAAATCAACGATGGCAAAATTCCTGCCGATTCGGTCAAGCCGGGCGAGTATCATTTACTGGTGATTCGAAGTCCTCAATTGCTTTGGGAGGTACCTGTTCTTTCTTCGGGAAAGAAACATCTTGAGCTCAAAGGGCGTTGGCAAGTTCGAGCAGGAGCAGGGGACGAAACTTGGTCGAATATGCCGTTGCCTGCAAAATTTGGAGCTTCTCCAGATATTCTTTATGAGCCGTAACAGCAGAATGGCAACTAGATGGGCAACAAATGTCGTTGCTCTCATTTTTTGGCTGCGGTGAGCCAGCGGTCGAGCTGATTCGCAAATTCTTGCCGGTCTTTGTCGCCGTAGTTTGCAGGGCCGCCTGTGATTTCTCCGCCGCCTCGCAATTCATCAAGCAGGTTTCGAAAAGCGAGTCGCTCGCCGATGTTGGCTTCGGTGTAAAGTTCTCCACGCGGATTCAGTGCTTGTCCACCCTTGGCGACGACATCAGCTGCCAGGGGAATATCAGCTGTAATGACAAGGTCACCCGGTTCGAGTAATTCCACGATCTGCTTATCGGCCACATCCAGGCCGGGCGGGACAAGCAAACTGTCAATAAACTGCGAAGGTGGAGTGCGCATCGGCTGATTCGCAACGAGCGTTGTTTTTGTTTTTGTTCGCTTTGCTGCCCGAAACAACAATTCTTTCGCTTGTCCCGGACAAGCATCTGCATCAACCCAAATTTGCATGATCTGTTTTCTGTAGTGGTGTTTTGATGTCACTGCGATGAATATAATTATTCCGCTCCATTGTGAGATCGATTTTACTGCATGACTCGATGAATTAATACCCTCAGAGGATTGGACAAAGTTGCAGGTTTGCTACACTTTGTGAAGTACTCATTTATAATCTAATTCGTGGCAATATTGCACCTTGATTCAATTTTCTCAACAGGAACTCTCATGGAATATCCTATCAACTGGCAACTCGACGAACTTGGTCCTCAGCCAGGAACATCGGATTTTACTTCCTGGATACAGAACATTCAGACGGATCTTGAACAATTTGAAAAAACTGTTGCAGGTCAATTAGAACAAAGTGGTTCATCAGAGATTTCTGCTACTAATTTGTTTTCGCTGGTCACTCAATATGGTCAGGTCCGTGGCGATTGGTCGCAGGCTGTTTCGCTTGTCGGGTGTTATGCTTCGGATGATAGTGCCAATGAAGATTACCGCAAAGCTGAAGGGGCAGTGGCTGCGTTGCAACCGGCAATCACCAAAGCGGATCATGCGCTGGATCGACTTCTGACATGCATTGATGAACCTCATTGGGAGAAATTAAATCAAGCACAGGAATTGCAGGCTGTGGTTCTGTTTATCCAAAGACGACGCTCGGAGGCAGCTTTGCGACTTCCGGATCATCTGGCTGATTTTGCTGGTGATTTGAATGTCAATGGGTTGCAAGCCTGGAGCAGGTTGTACGATGAGTTGTCTGGTTCGGTTCGCATTTCGGTGATGGAGCGTGGCGAATTGGTAGAAAAGTCGCCGGGGCAAATTGCGTTTGATTCTCCTGATCGAACTCAGCGAGAGAACAACTTTTTCAGTTCTCAGCNAGCCTGGAATTCTATTGCAGAACCGTGTGCAGCTGCGTTGAATCATATTGTGGGATCGCGGCTGACGTTGGATCAATATGCCAACCGAAAAGATTATCTGGCTGTTCCCCAGATGCAAAATCGAGTGACAGGTCGTTCGATTGACGCGATGTGGGAAGCGATTTCGAGTTGCAAGGCCGAATTAGTGAAGTACTTGCAAGCCAAGCAAAAACTGACAGGATTGGATTCGATTTGTTGGTACGATCTGGATGCGCCGCTGGCTTCGAATGCTCCCGCGGTCGGTTATCAGTCTGCTTGTGAAACGATTCTCAAAACATTCGCAGCATTCCATCCTCCTTTGGAAGAATTCGCAAAGCACGCTTTGGCTTCGGGGTGGATTGAAGCCGAAGATCGTCCCAGGAAACGTCAAGGAGGATTTTGTACCGATTTCCCGCCCAGCAAGCAGACACGAATCTTCATGACTCATCGAGG
>JAESQE010000366.1 GCA_016765335.1 Planctomycetaceae bacterium | reverse complement strand
TCAATTGCTCTGGGGGCAGATTGTCGGGAAGCCAATACAAAAAGATTAATCTCAATAACGGCAACCTGTCCCCAGCCACCCTTCGTGCTAGGGTACGCTCTGTTATTAAAGAAGTTTAGACTTTACGTTTTCGTCGCAAATTGTAGCCACCTAATCCAAGCATTCCCATACTGATTAGAGCTAGGGAGGTTGGCTCTGGGACTGCTGATGAACCGAGAACCAAGTTATTACTTGAACTCGAAGCCGCAAAAGTGGAAAGAGTTTCTATGTCTGTACCGTCAAGATTTGCTCGTTGCAGCAGAGTTGATGTTGTCCAATACATCTTCCCAGTAGTAGCGTCAAGTTCGATGTCCAGAACTTCATTGATACCGGATAATACAAGCTCCGAATCTGATCCATCCAGATTTGATTTCCAGATGCTGTCTAATACTAGCGAAGTATAATACATCTTTCCCAGTCCTTCATCCAAAGCAAGATGTAATGCCCCCATATTTTGCCCACTAAAAGAAACCAAATCCTCAACATCGCTGCCATCCAGATTTGAACGTCGAACCCCATTGAATCCATTGAATTGCGTGTGTTCAGCATTTGTGTAATAGACTTTTGATTGTGAATTAGAAATTTCAATATCATGGGTATGTCGAAGAGCAGCAGTGTTAGCCAATGCTGACTTTCCTGTCCCATCCATATTTGCAGTAAAGATGCCATCGGGATGATCGCCAAAGTACATCTTCCCATTTGATTGATCCAGAGCAAAGCCATAGGCACCATGATTCAAACCAGATAAGACAGTTTCTATTCCACTGCCATCGTAATTCATTTTGCGGATGATTCCACCATCGTAACCATTTGTTGTTACACCACCCCGCCAATACAATTTCTGAGCGGTTGTATCAATATCTAGCCAGCCTGCTATCCCATTAGTATTTGAACCAGCAAAAATTTGCTGTTGGTTTGAACCATCCTGATTAGCACTGTAGATACTCCCGCTATCTGTCCAGTACATAATGCCACCGAAGCAAGGAGATGAAAACGCCACAATAAGCATGAATTGAATTAAGTGACCCGCAATGCATTTCTTCATGATGTTGATTCCTGTTGTTGAATTTCGAAGAACTCAAGAAAACTGATAAGCTCAAGGCTCATCAGTCCTTTCGTCTTAATAAATATAACCTCTAGGCATAGTGGAGACACCCTTGTAATGGAAGGGGGGGCATTATATAGTATGTCCATGTATAACCATATCAACACATTACACCAAAAGCAATAGCCCGCCAAGTGTCACAAACCTCGCAGAGTGACATGTGGTGCGAGATTTGAATTCCTGCGTCAATTCATGGCTACCGGGTAGCACAGACAATCCCGTTCAGGGTTGTCTGTGTTGCGTAGCAACCCGAGGAATTGACTTCAAGGTTTCCCCCTCAGCAGGATTGCCGGAATTACTTTGTGTTCATTTCGGACAGCACCCAAAAGATTAAGTTTTCATCTCATGCAGACTCCGTTTGAAGTAGGAATATTCCGGCCTACTGTTTCACAATGCCTTGGATTGCAAATTGTTGGAGTTCACCATGAAAAAAACAATGAGCAAAAACACCGCCGAATCTCAAGTGAAGTGATTATTTTACTACTTCCATATTCATCGCATAGCTCGCAACCAATTCAGTCAGTTTTTCTTTGTTAATCGGCTTGGTCGTGTAGTCATCGCACCCCACATCGAGGCACTTCTGGCGATCATTTGCCATTGCATGAGCAGTCAGGGCAATAATCGGACCAGAATACCCATTATCTCGCAGTTGCCGTGTCGCCGTATAGCCGTCCAGGACGGGCATTTGCATGTCCATGAGGATCACATCGAAAGGAAGACCTTCTGATTCCGCAACGGATGCCAAGTCAAATCCAATCTGTCCATTATCGGCAATCGTGACTTCTGCCCCAGCTTTCTTCAAAATGAAGCCGATTAGACGTTGATTGTCGGGACCATCTTCGACCAGCAGGGTTCGGCAGTTGTTAAGTGAAGCCTGCGTTTCAGTCGTCACTGTAGCTTCCACTTTCTTGACAGCCGCTTCTCCGGATTTATGAATCAATTGCACGCCATCCAATGAGCCTGTGGAGATCGTGATAGAAAATGTCGTCCCTTTTCCGATTGTACTTGAGACGGATAGTTTTCCTCCAAGTAATTCCACTAGCCGTGTACTAATCGTGAGTCCGAGTCCGGTTCCACCAAATTCTCTAGTTGTTGAATTATCCGCCTGAGTAAACGGCTGGAATATTTTATTGATTTTATCATTAGGTATCCCGATTCCAGTGTCAATCACATCGAATTGCAATTTTGAATCTTCACCCGGTTTGTTCAAAAAGCGAGTAACAATCTGGACTGATCCGGTTTCCGTAAATTTAATTGCATTGCCCACAACATTGATCAGTACTTGATGCAGCCGGGTCGGATCACTCTGGATCTTTTCAGGTATGGGGCCATCGAACTTAACACCCAATGATAAGCCCTTTGCAGTGGCTCGTACTTTCATCAAAGAGGCAACGTTGCCAACTATTTGACGAGGAGAACATTCGAGTTGCTCTATTTTGCACTTGTGAGCTTCAATTTGGGATAAATCAAGAATGTTGTTGATGAGACTAAGTAGAGATTCGCCGTTTTTCTTGACCGTGCGAGCAGCATTGATATCCTCTGGTTCGGTCGCGTTGTCCAAAAGGATGTCATTGAACCCAAGAATGGCTGTCATAGGAGTACGGATTTCATGACTCATATTAGCGAGGAATTGGCCCTTGGATAAGCTGGCGGCTTCCGCAGATTTTCGCAGCTGTATTTCATGCAATAACAGTTGATCTCCTTTCCGCTTTAGTTTTGAGCAGAATAAGGCAACACTCCAGATAGACAGCAATGCCAACAGCCTGTTTAACACAACTTTCCATTCCTCCCCACCGGAAGGCGATAAGCTCCAGCCAACAAGTAACCGTTCATTGTCGTCATCAGTATCATCTTCGTCACCATATTCATCAACATCTTCGAATGGCATATCGGAAGGCACATAATTTTCTTCACGGCTACTCTCGNCTATGAACAAGACTTCATTATTGTTCTTCAAGATGAAGTCTTCGTCATATTGCTCACCAACCAAAAGGTATTTCCCCATTCTGTTAATGATAATAGAAGGTATTTTGAAATCGATTATTCCGGGAGTACCATCTTCATACCGAACATTAGCTTTGATGTGAATACTGTTGTCGTGAGTAGGAGAGCAGATTCGTTTCTGTAGGTTTTCTAGTGACAGAGACCCTTTGTACTTGGGGAGTGTTTGCAACTCGTTGCCCCCAATAATAAAATATGGGGGGTTATCATCATTATCATCAAAAGCATTAGCGATGCGATGTCCATAGGCATCTCCGGCTGAACAATCAAGAGTTCTGACGATTGAATTGTCGCCCCGGCTAGAAACATCTAAGAGGACACTATCCGNGGGGAACTCCACAGCCCACACAGGTGCTAGAATTTTATTATGAAGAGAGCCTTCCGCATCGCAATCCGTTTGCGACTGCTAGCAGTTCACTGGCTTCGTGAACTAACACAACCATTGCAACCGGAAGAAACCCGCCCACACCAGCCGGGATGAGAATGATCAGCACCGTCAACGCAAAAATGATATTCTGCAGGCTGACTTTCCTCGCTTTTCGCCCGATCTGCATTGCTTCTTCGAGTTTCCCAAGGTCATCTGCCATCAGTACAATATCTGCTGCTTCGATCGCTGCATCTGTCCCGGCTGCTCCCATCGCAACGCCACACGTTGCCAATGCCAAAGCGGGCCCATCGTTAATGCCGTCTCCTACCATTAACGTTGGGCCGGATTTCATTAGCTTTTCAATCTCGATAACTTTCTCGTCCGGTTTCAAATTCGCATGCACTTCATCAATGCCTAACTCCTCGGCAACTCGCTGAGCGGTGTGCTGATTATCGCCGGTCAGCATCACCGTGCGGATATCCATTTCATGCAGTCTTTGAATCACCTGCGAGGCGTTCTCTCGCAAAACATCCTGCATCGCGATCAAACCCAGAATCTGCTTTTCATTCCCGAGCAGGACCACGGTTTTTCCCTGGCTCTGTAACTCGAAAACAGAATCCTTCAATTCTTCGAGATTCAAACCGAGTTCAAGAAAAAGAGTTGGACTTCCCAGATGCCAGGTTTGCCCATCCACATCCCCCTGTGTTCCAGATCCGGGAAGAGCTTTGGTGTTTTCGGCTCTTGCGAGAGTGATTTTTTGCTCCTCAGCATAGCGGACAATCGCCTTGGCAAGTGGATGGGCAGAGAACTTTTCAATGCCGGCTGCGAGGCTGAGCAACTCCTCTTCGCTTCCTGCCACTATGATCACATTCGTGACTGCCGGCTTGCCATGCGTTAAGGTTCCTGTTTTATCAAACGCAATTGTTTTGATGTTCCCAAGATGCTCCAGATGAGCGCCTCCTTTAATCAAAATTCCACGTTTCCCAGCTCCGGATATTCCCGCGGACATTGCAATCGGCAGCGATATAATTAACGCACACGGAGCCGCTGCAACCAATAGAACAACTGCCTTCTCTGTCCAAAAATCAATGTCCAGTGAAAAACATATCGGCAGAATTATTAACAAAGCAGCGATTGACAAAACGGTTGGGCTGTATCGGCGTCCGAATCGCTCCATCCATTCCTGTGCACGCCCTTTTTGATCCTGCGCGCTTTCGATCAGATTGATGATCCGCGATAATGTGTTATCTGCATAAACCGTTGTTGCCCGAATCGTTAACGTTGCCTGCCCGTTCACCGTTGCTGCAAAGACTTTATCACCCGACTGCTTATCCACGGGGACAGATTCCCCAGTCACCGGTGATTCATCGATGGTCGCTTTGCCTTCAATAATCTCTCCATCAGAGGGGATCGCTTCACCGGGTAAAACTATGAATTCATCACCAATTTGCAGTGTTTCTGCGGGAACCACTTGTTGTATGCCATCTCGAAGAAGGCGCGCTTCGCGCGGGGCANGATCAAGCAACGAGCGAATCGCGTTTCGTGTTCTATTGAACGTATATTCTTCAATCCCTTCTGCAATGCCATACAGCACAACCAGGGCAGCCGCTTCGTCCCACATCCCCAGATAACTCGCTCCGGTTGTCGCGCCGATCATCAGCATCGAAATACTGATCTCTTTTTTTTGAACGAGCTCTTCANTTCCCTCCCACGCCCAACTGTAACCTCCAAGAATAATCGCAAACCAGTATTGATAAACGATGATATTGTTGTCAAACAGATTCAGTCTTTCCGAGGCAAAAGCAAATAACGCAACCACGGCTGCAATCATTGCGTTTCGTAATGGCGGATATTGCCACCAGGGGCCATCGAATTCGATTTCTTTTGCCATGACGGGAGATTCCTGTTTTTTGACGAACGGACAATCTTATTGCCGCTTACAAAGATTTTTAGAAAAATGTAAATCCGGTAACGGTTATCAGCAATAATCGGACCGGCTGGGGTTAACCTCAGGGCTGCTCAGAAGTTTGGTTTGCCTATTTGAGTGAAGAAGCGTTGGGGATTCCAGGCGTTTTCACGTAAAGATTCAGCGATTTTAGCGATTCCCTGACTGCGAAGCCAGCTTATTGTCAAGTTTCGAATTGCTGCAAGAACTTGTGGAGCATTTCCGCTTCGCACTCGGCAACGGTCTTCGCCAAACGTTTCGTCGCGCACCCAGTGCAGGCGATTCTCAATTCCCCAGTGACCACGATACCATTTCAAAAGCGTTTCAGCATTCGCCCGATCGCATCCAACACTTGTGACTGCGTAAGCGACTTCAGTCGTGGTTTCACCTTTGCGTATCCTGGTGCGAATGATTTTGCAGACCTGTTTGAGTCCAGGCCAATTTGTATATTTATCAAGCATCGTGGAAGAAATTAACCGCCGATGCTCCACGCGCCCATGCCCTTTATTGAGTGTGAAATGTTCGTCACGATCCGCTTCAATTTCACGCTGTTGGCAGGGGGGAAAAGCCTTCGGTTTCTGCGAAGGCGAGTTTGATTTCTTTCAGCAATGTCGGCTGATTTTCTTTGACCGTGAAAAAGTAATCGCCACCCGAATCAACAAGCTGTTCGCAGATATCACGTTGGCAAAACATGGCATCTCCAATGATCACCTTGTCCTTTAATACTAGTGTTTTATACCAAAACCAATTAATACTTGCGAGAAGATATCGATCGTGGCCTNGTACTGTCTTTTACACATAAGTCAGCTTTCCGTTTTTCTTCCTGGGCCGAAGGTTGTCCAGGCGAGAGAGAAGTCGGTCATTCGGCGCAGGCCTATCCAGATTGATTGCGGACCCGGAGGGCCATCTTGGGGGCGGTTGTTGTAGCCCCCCAGTTCGGCCAACATCGCAATAAATACCGACAGACGCGGTGCAACTTCCGGAATGGGTTCATCACACGCAATTTTCCAGACCGGTTGCCATTCCTCATCCGCAAACAAAATATCGCACGACAACTCCGGACACGCGCGACCCATATACGTCACGTACAACAATCGCCAGGCGATGATTTTGTAAAACATCAGACAGTTTTTCAGACGCGTGGTCGTCTCCAGTTGAAGCTCTTCCACTCGGCAACCCGTTTTCAACACGCGGAAGAAAATCTCAATCGGCCAGCGGCCCATGTACACATCGGCCACAAACAGAATATCGCTGGTTGTGCGAATTGGCAATGACGTGATCAATAACCAGCTCACTGCGGTGCCATCATCGGGAGGACTCACTTCTTCAATCAGCACCACATTGACTCTCACGCCCGGAAGATTGCTTCGTGCATGCGGCGGCTTCATCGTCACTGCCATAGCACGGTATTCCAGCACCGCATCACGAGCTGCTCGCTTGGGAGTTCGAGGCAAATGGATTGTACGCGTCATTCTCAACTTGGAACCAGCAACCTGATCTCGCACTTTGCAATACGCAGCAGGACCGGCTGTGCGGTCGCGTTCGGGTGTCGAACGATTGGCTTTCGCGCGAATGACAAAGTCTGCGGGCAGTTCCTGTTGCTGAGCATCCAGAAAGATATCGTAGATATCGCATTCACGGTCCGCCACGCTGATGAGGTGCGTTTCCGGGTGTTCCCGTGAAACTTCGCAGGCGAGCCGATAACCTTCCAGCCAGCGAAAACTTTCTTTTGTTTCAATCGGATCGCCGCGACGTTCTCTGGTTTTGCCCAACGATTCAGCTGTTCTGGAAAAGAACTCGACCCCCAGCACGCCTAAGCAAACCCCTTCGAGCGTGAAGGCTACGCTGCTATGATCGTACAATCCGAAACGATCTTCTTTGTTGAGGCAACCTGCATCTTCGGGAGGATGTTTTGTGTAATCGAGTTCGGTAGTGTCTTGAACAAGTAGTACGATCGGTTGCTCACCGATCCGTTTTTTAGTTGCCTTGATGTGGGGTTCGATAATTTTGCTTGGCGTGACTAAATTGTTGTCAAACAGCCGGTAGGCCGCCTGCGTTTCCGCCCACCCCTGGCAGGCCGCGTTGATACTGGCTGCCGGACTGGCAGCTAAAGTTTCGATGAGTATTTCAGCCCGCAGGTCCAATCGTTTGTCTCCCAGATGAATACCGTGTAATTCCGCACCAATTCCGTAGCACATTCTGCCCCTCCGTGAAAATCAAGAGAAACTTTACAGTTAACAATTGAAAGTTCATGGCGCAAATTGCGTGCCAAACGATTTCTTTTTTTCTATAATGTTGGATAAACTTATGTGTAAAAGACAGGGCTTAAACCCAGCATCAATGTCTCTAATCCCTGTGAACCCTTTCATATTGGAAACATCAAACCTGAGAAAGGTTTTGTGCATGTATTTGATGACGTGACGCTGAGCATCATGCTTAGTGAGCTTGACACAATTACCGACCTCGTCAATTACCTTTCTTGGAAGGAAGAATTCATACACTCGAACAAGTTGTCCCTTGCGGAAGGAGAGGAAAATCTGCTGGGAGAATACCTGAGTGATCTTAATGAAAAAAACCAACACGACATTGTCTTACCACCAGGGTACGACCAGCTGGTCGTCCAAAAAGATAACTGGAAGAGCGTACGTCAGTCTCCGGAGTTTTTCCGGAAGAAAGAAGCCGACAAAATCAGCTACTTGTGGGATGGCCTGATAAATGAATTCTGCGGTCATATTTTTGGTGGGACGATTATTGGAAATCCCGATTACACTACGGATGACCATGAAATGATTTTACGAGTATTGGCACAAGAATCGCGATTCCAACGTCGTATGATTGCTGATGCTCTTAGAAAAGCTCTTCAGAAATCTAAAACGGAACCAGAAAATATATTCTTGAGAGCCATTGTCTCCGAAGAGAATCCTGATACCGCCTATGTGTTTGGGTTATTCCCCGGACATAAAAATGATTATGAAAGATATAGACTATCTC
>JAESQE010000365.1 GCA_016765335.1 Planctomycetaceae bacterium | reverse complement strand
GAACCTCAAACCACAATACGAACAACCTTCAGCTGTGACCGAGTCTGCACGGGATTTACTGAATCAACTGGATGAAATTCACCGCAAAGATCGTCCTTATTATCCCCATCTGGATGCCAGAATAGAATCGTATGGCTTGGCAGCCAGGATGCAAATGTCAGCAGGAGAGGCACTCGATTTGTCTCGCGAGAGCAAACAGACTCTTTCGATGTACGGCGTGGGAGAGAACATGACAGATTCGTTCGCGAGGCGTTGTTTACTCGCGCGTCGATTGGTCGAACGTGGCGTCCGATTTGTGCAACTCTTTCTGGAAGAGCAGCCCTGGGATAGTCATGCCGATTTGGCGGCGAATCATCGGGGAACCTGTCAACGTACTGACAAACCAGTTGCGGCATTGCTTCAAGATCTTAAGCAACGTGGTTTGCTCGATTCGACATTGGTGATTTGGGGCGGCGAGTTTGGTCGGACTCCCACAACGCAGAAATCCTCTGATGGTTTTTCCGGTCGCGACCACAACATGCAGGCCTTCACTTCATGGATGGCGGGTGGCGGTATTAAAGGGGGAACTTCTTACGGGAAGACCGACGAATTTGGTCATAGCGTTGTAGAAAACCCTGTGAGTGTTCACGATTTCCATGCGACGATTTTGCATCTACTAGGTCTTTATCATGAAAAGTTGTTTTTCACTCGCAGCGGATTGGAAACCCGACTCACCGGAATAGAACCTCCCCGGGTTGTTAAGGAGATCTTGAATTGAACAAGGTCGGTAACCAATTAAATCGACGTCAGCTTTTAAGCGTTGCAGCGGCATCCAGTACTGCCTCCCTGTTGATTGGTAAATCTGCTTTGGCTGAAAATCGTGATGCATTGAAGTTCGGAATTATTGATACGAACATCAGTCTGTTTCATTGGCCATTTCGTCGATTGCCGCTGGATGAAACAAACCTTCTGGTGAAAAAACTCCGCTCACTTGGTGTTGTGCAAGCCTGGGCGGGAAGCTTTGAAGCTTTGCTTCACCGCGATGTCGCTGGGGTGAATTCTCGGTTGGCTCAGCAGTGTCAACAGCACGATGAATTGATTCCAATCGGTGCGATCAATCCGAACTTGCCGGGCTGGAAGAATGATTTGAAGCAGTGCATTGAAATGCACAACATGCCTGGGATTCGCATTTATCCTGGCTATCACGGATACCAACTGAACGATCCACGTTTTGTTGAGTTGCTTAAACTTGCAACTTCGGCAGGACGATTTGTGCAAATTGCAACGGCCATGGAAGACACCCGGACTCAGCACCGGCTGGTACACATACAAGATGTTGATCTTTCCCCTGTTGTTGAAGTGATGCAGCAGGTTGACTTCGCCAAAGTTCAAATTCTCAACTATCGACCTGCTCTGCCTTTGTTCGAAAAACTGGCAAACACTCCCGGCGTGTACTTCGATACGGCTCGGGTGGAGAGTATTGATGGCGTACCGAAAATTGTAAACAACGCTCCACAAGGTAAAATCCTGCTTGGATCTCATGCCCCTTTTCTCATCCCCGAAGCCGCGTTGGTTCGAGTACACGAATCGTCAATTCTTAATGAGGCAACGCTTCAAGCGGTGCTTTCGGATAATGCTCAGCAGTTAATACCAATTAGGCCAAGCGTTAAGGCGACGGTAAATAGTAAGCCCAATTTTCATATGGGATTGCCTACTCCAAAAAAGTTAGAGGAATACCGGATTTGGGATTCCTATTTCACCCCGTCTCATTCTCATCCCGGACGCGATGGCAGCAGTAAATTGATAGCAGATATCGAGCGAACACAGCCTGTGATAAAGAAAGCGAAGTTCGAAAAGCTTTGTTATTTTGCACATGTCGGAATTGGAACGACTAACGATGCCGAGCTGGAAAAGAAACTTCGTTCGAACCCGGATACTATTTTGAAGCCGTTACAGAAATGGCCGAATTTGTTGTTAGGTATGATTCAGCTCAATGCAAACGACATACCTGCTTCACTTAACGCATTGAATCGCTGGCTACGGGATGGCCCAATGCTTGGTGTCTATTTTTCAGGGAGTGGACCGGGAGCGTTAACTTGCAACAACCCGAGTATTGATCCGCTGATTGAACGAATTGGCGAGCTAAACGGTGTCATCATGCAGCACACCTGGTTTAAGACAGGCAGCAAACAGGGGCCAGGCTTATCGACTCCTTCTGATTTAGCAAAACTAGCCGCTCGGTTTCCGAAGCAGAAATTTCTGTGCGCTCACGCAGGCGGCGAATGGGAGAAAGGGATTCGAGCTGTTCGCCAGGCGGGCAATGTACTGGTTGAAACCTCTGGCTTCGACGCCACTGCCGGCTTGATTGAAATGGCTGTACGAGAACTGGGAGCCAAGCGTGTCGTATTTGGTAGTCATCTGCCTTCACGCTCACTCGGAACAGAGCTATGCAAAGTAACCACAGCTAACATTACCGAAGCAGAGAAACGCTTAATTCTAGGTGAAAATTTTCGTAATCTTCTCCAGCCAATCATGAAGCATTGAATTTTCCTATGCGTTACATGATCATGATTCAATAATGGGTGGCTGGGGACAAATCACCTCAATAAGCGGTAAAACTCAAGCGGTTTTCATCGGTGGCTTGCCCCCAGGTTGTGAAGAATTTCAAATGCTCTGGGGGCATATTGTCGGGAAGCCAGTACGAAAAGATTAAGTTCAAAAAGCGACAATCTGTCCCCGGCCACCCAACTGGAATTGCTTCGTACCAACTGAGTTGATCTGCTTACCATTGCATCATCACGAGCTGGTTGCTTTCGAATACCGCTACGCCTTGTTTTCCCAGTGGGTGGGAATACAGGTGGGTGACGAGAGATTCGGGGGTCGCGGCCCAAAGTAGTTCACCGTTTTCGTCCAGACGAAAGAGTTGGTTTTCCACTGTTGAGGCGAATATCTGATTTCCCTGGTAACTAGCCGCGATATGATCCACGGTTCCTTCCAGGAAATATCCCCCTGCGGTTTCGCCTTGTCCATCGTAAACCTGAAGGCCGTGATTCAGTGCAGCCAGATAAATGTGGATCTCTTTTTGTGAAAGCGAAAGGCCTCCCACGTTTGACGAAATGTTTTGCTGCCAGATTTTCTCGCCCGAAACCGTGTAAGCCCCTAGCAAACCGTGCTCAGCTGCTGCGATAATGATCGGGTCATCCACCAGGAACTGGGCATAAGCCAGGCAGCGAGCTGTTTCAATACTTGAAGCTCGCTTCCCGCGATCATCCAGCACGATGGCTCCTGTTTCTTTGGATGCCACGAAAGTGTAAGTTCCAAAGGGATCGATTGCGATGGTGGAGCAGTCAAAAGGTGCTTCAACTGACCAGACGACTTTCAAGTTGTCGTCGAGGCGGATGATTGTGTTTTTTCCGATCAGAGCAGAGCCAGCATTTCCCGTTGCACTCCAAGCCAACTGACTAACAGGTTCTTGCAGCCGAGTGATTAACGAGACATTCAAAAGTGCATCGAGTCGGTACAGTGTCCCTTGATCGTCAGAAAGCACGAAGTCGCCGCATTCGAACATGCCGGCGAAATCGGTGATGGTTGAATCTGCCTGAAAGGCTGAAACAGATTTGGGAGGGATACCTGATCCCCGAGTCATCCATGAAAA
This sequence comes from Planctomycetaceae bacterium, assembly GCA_016765335.1. Classification (GTDB taxonomy): domain Bacteria; phylum Planctomycetota; class Planctomycetia; order Planctomycetales; family Planctomycetaceae; genus Rubinisphaera. The sequence continues at coordinate 9,521 of JAESQE010000365.1, read as the reverse complement.
CTGTTCTGCATTCATAATGCGTTAATCATGTTCCGGTTGAAAAGAAGAGTAATACCAAACTCAATTAATACTTGCGAGAAGCTATTACTCGTGGCCTTGTACTGACAAGGACTGAGGGAACATCCAACGCGCAAACAAATAGGCGAATGCGTATAATACGCATTCGCTTGCGTGTCATCGCAGGTTTTAATTGAATTTATACTGTCCTTTATAATAACAAAAGCAGCAGGCAAGTGCCTGCTGCTTTTGTTAAATCATATTTTTGTAGACGCATCACAATCGATTACATCAATTGTTTTGAGTCAGTTGCGTTCCACGAATGAAGTCAGTCGCTTTGAGAATGTCTGCATCAGTTTTAATTGAATCAACTGTGATTCTCAGAAACTGTTCCTCATCACGTTTTACAAGAACGTCAGGCTCGATGCCAACCTTGCTGTAATTGTGATCATGAGGCGAGTAGAACTTTGCAGTCGTTAAACGTAATCCACATTTGTGATTCACAGGGAAAATACTTTGCACCGACCACTTGCCATAAGACTTCCGCCCGATGATGGTTCCTCGTTTATGATCTCGAATCGCCCCAGCGACAATTTCACTTGCACTGGCACTGTTTCCGTCGATCAACAGCACGATGGGAACATGCTCAGTACCAAGAGCATGAGCTGAGTATTTCCAGTTTTGATCGTGTGATCTGCCTTTGGTAGAGACAAGAATCCCATTGTCAATAACACGATCAAGTACTTCGACCGCTGCGGTCAATAATCCGCCTGGGTTACCTCGCAAATCCCAAATGAGTGTCTGCATCCCCTGGCTGTTAAGTTTTTTTATCGCGTTATCAAATTCCTCAGAAGTAGATCTTTGGAACCCAGACATGCGGATATATCCGATGCCTTGTTTGGAGTCGATAATTTTTGCAATAGGAATACTTAACACTTTAACTTCACTACGAGTGAAGTTCGCATTTTGCTCGCGATCATTGTTGGAGACCCAGCGAATATGAACTCTGCTGCCCTGTTTTCCAGTCAGAAGAGTTGCAGATTCAGTTGTCGTTTTGTTCCGGCAATCGATACCATTAATGTGAGTAATGTAATCGCCAGGCAATAGCCCACCTGATTCCGCAGGGCTGTTGGGAAGAACATTCACAAGATGAATCCCCTTGCCTTCTTCTGATTTCATTTCGACACCCAGGCCGACAAATTCTCCTTCAATGTTGCTATATAAATCCGAAAGTTTTCCGGGAGTTAAGTAGCTGCTGTAATCATCCATGGCATTACATCCGCCAAAGACGTATTCCAGAATGACAGGTACTTTTTTGATTCCCAAGCGTTTTTCCAAACGGTTGGCAACATTCAAAATTAGTTGCCGAGCCTGTTCAGGGCTTGAAATCGGTTTGTTCCAGAACTCATCAAATAACATTCGTCGTGCTTGAGAAACTTCAGGCAACGATGTTGTGTAAATGTTGTTGCGTTCCAGGAATGCCTGGTTGTTTAATGCAAGGTAAACGCTTTCTGTGCCATGCGAGACAAAGTATGTTGTTGTAAGTGAATTGACATAATGTCCATGAACTTTAAACAGGACTTCATCCAACAACTCCAATGCTTCATACTCGGAAAGTTTTAGCAGAGATTTCTGATAGCTGCTATCAGTGTACCGCTGACGGATTTTTCGATGAGTTTCTGCACGGCGTAACCCGGACTTCAGCTCGTTACTGTTGGGCCACTGCTTGAGTGCATCACGATAATGCACAATCGCATCAACCCATTCTTGAGACCTCTCGTGTTCAACTCCGGTGTGAACAGCTTGCCGAATATTACCAGCACTCTCTGGACTTTCTGACGCCCCGGTAACATCCAAGGCATTGAAAGAAGCGAGTGTCAGAATTGCGACACTAAAACAAAGTAAGACTCTTTTATTCGTAAATGACATGCAGCGGGTTCCCCTCTATGTTGCTGCAAGTCGCCGCTTGTGATTCCTCCTGAGGTGTTGCCCGAAGGCACTTCAATACGCGAAATGAAAAACCGGAACCTTCCGTATCATTTCGCCGAGAGACATCCGTTCTCGAACAGCCCGACAAGCGTCGGCGACAATTAGTATGTGAACTTTTCACAACACTGTTGTTGACGTAACACAACAGTTTCAATATTCGAGCATACGTCAGGAATTTGCCCCCGTCAATTTATTTGTAGCCGAATCTGATTTCCTAACCCGCCTAACCGGATCTGTTTCCCAATTAGCGACCGGTCAGGCAGAATAAGACTAAAGATTCAGATTGAATCGATTATCAATTCCGGACAACGGCATCGTAGCCAGCCAAGCAGAAAAACCGACCTCTGATGTTGCGATAAGCTTTAAATAAAGGGAGAAATGGTCAAGCAGAGCCACTCTAGCCCCAGCCTACCGCTTGAGAACAGTAGGATGCGGTGCTTGCACCCATCTTCGTGTGCCAATGGATTCTCTAAAACCAAAAAGATGGGTGAACCTGTCGGTAGAGAATCCAATGAAATGAGGAATCAATTGCCAACAGAACCACCCATCCTACATTACTGCATTACTTCTTCATCACCATCGTGCTGAGTCTCGACCCAGCCTACGGTATCAGTCCCATTGGATTTTATTTTGCCAGGCGTCTTTCAAGGCACTGTTTGGCTGTTGGATCAAGGTTTTCCCTTGTGCGCTGTTGATTGAGACATGTGGCTCTTCTGAGACTGCACCGATCCAGGCGAAGGGAAGATCTTTGAAGAGTTCTTCTACTTGTGCTGTATTTTCCGGCGTGACTTCAATCAGAAAACGACTGTTGCTTTCAGAGAACAAAGTCGCTGTGTCGGAGAGGGAATCGGCTGGCAAGTTTTCCAGATAAAGGTCGAGTCCCAGCCCGCCTGCAAATGCCATTTCGGCTCCTGCAACTGCTAAGCCACCTTCGCTCAAATCGTGGCAACTTCGAATCAATCTGTTTTGAATCGAATTGTGAAGCGACTTAAATAGTGACATCGCCTGGGCAAAATCGACACCAGGAGCTTCTCCGCCTTTCAATTCATTAACTAAGCAGTAATGACTGCCTCCGAGTTCGTTGTGAGTGACTCCGACGATTGCAATTTGATTCCCTGCAGTTTTCAAATCCATTGTGACAGCATTTTGAATGTCATCAATTTGTCCGAGTGCGCTAATCAACAGGGAATACGGAATCGCAACGGTTTTTTGCTCGCCATCTTGCGGATAAGTGAATTCGTTATGTAGTGAATCTTTACCACTGATAAACGGCGTCCCGAAAGCAATCGCAGCATCCTGACAGCCCAATGCAGAGCGGACCAAGGCTCCGAGTGTTTCTGGGCGGTCTGTATTTCCCCAGCAGAAGTTATCAAGGATTGCGATTTTGTTTGGATCTGCACCGGTTGCGATACAATTCCGCATCGCTTCATCAATGGCCGAAGTCGCCATGCGGTAAGGATCCAAATCGCCATAATGCGGATTCATGCCGTTTGAGATCACCAGGCCACGCGGTGAATCCCAGTCTGGTTGCACAACGGCTGCATCAGAAGGACCATCATTTTCGACTCCGACGAGCGGTTTCACGACACTTCCGGCTTGCACTTCATGATCGTACTGCCTGATGATCCACTCTTTACTACAGACGTTCGGCGAAGCAAGAATCTTCAGTAAATCTGCATTGAAGTCTGCTTGTTCGGGCAGCGAGACCGCAGTAACTTCACGAGGTTTGTAAACGGCCTCGCGAATAATTGGCGGTCTGCCATCGTGCATGAAGGCCAGGTCCAGTTCGCCTACTTGCTGGTCCTGATACTTTAAGACCAACTTTTTTGTGTCCGTGAATTTTCCGAGAATCGAAGCTTCAACGCCTTCGCTGTCGCAAACTTGCTCGAACTGTTCCCACTTTTCAGGAGGCACAGAAAAGACCATGCGTTCTTGAGCTTCGGAGATCCAGATTTCCATGTAAGTTAAGCCGGAGTACTTCAGCGGTGCTTGATCGAGCCAAACTTCTGCACCGGTATCTTCAGCCATTTCGCCAACTGCACTACTGAAGCCACCTGCTCCGCAATCAGTAATGGAAGTAAACAGTTCCAGGTCACGAGCCTTCAGCACGACATCAGCGACCATTTTTTCGGTGATTGCATTTCCAATTTGGACTGCTCCGCCGGAAGTCTCTTCACTTTTGTCTGTGAGAACCGCAGAAGAAAACGTTGCCCCATGGATGCCGTCCAATCCTGTGCGACCGCCGATAGAGACGATATAGTCACCCGGGTAGACCTGCTTTTCTGCTTTGCCCCGAGGAATGATTGCAACATTTCCGCAGTAAACCAACGGATTGCCGATGTAACGCTCATCAAAATAGACAGCGCCGTTAACGGTGGGGATTCCCATTCGGTTGCCATAATCGCGAACACCAGCGACTACTCCACGAGAAATCGTTTTCGGATGCAACACGCCAGGAGGAAGGTCGTCGTGCTCAATGTCTGAAGGTGCGAAGCAGAATACATCGGTATTTGCCACCGGGCGTCCGCCAAGTCCTGTTCCCAGACAGTCTCGTATCACGCCACCAATGCCGGTGTTTGCACCGCCGTAAGGTTCCAAGGCGGAAGGACGATTGTGTGTTTCCACTTTGAAGCATGCATCGTAAGTTTCATTGAATGTGACAATGCCTGCGTTGTCACTGAAAACCGAAACACACCAGTCATCTTCGCCCAGGGATTCGCGAATCGAAACCGTTGCAGCAAAGATTGTTTCTTTGAGCATGTTTTCAAAATTCAAAACCTGCTCGCCATCGTCGTATCGAATTCGTCCGGCTAACGTTTTGTGCGAACAGTGTTCACTCCAGGTTTGAGCAATCGTTTCCAGTTCGATGTCAGTCGGTATTTTCTCTTGATCACCGAAATATTTCTGAATGGTTCGCATTTCAACAGCTGACAGCGACAACAGATTCTCTTGAGAAATCTGCATCAACTGTTCGTCGTTCAAACCTTTTAACTTCACGTGTTTCAATTCAAAGGCAACGTCATGCCCGAGGCTGATACTTTTCAGATTCAGCGGTCCTCTGACAACTCGTTCGATTGCGTCATTGGCCAAAGTTTTTGAAATGAGGCGATCAATTTGTGCTGGTTCAGCATCTGCATTAAACCAGTAACGTCGAATTGTGGAGACTTCCTCAACAGGCAAGCCTCGCTGCTGAAGTTCTTTGCGGGTACTCATCGCGACATTGTCTGTCATGCCCGGCTTGAACAGCACATGAATTTGCAGAGCAGAATCTTCCCTGTTGGCAGCTGCTTCGGCTTCGGGAGCAAGCTGCCTGCGGGTTGCTTGTTCAGTGACAGGATCGATTAGTAATTGCTCGATGGAAACCAGATCAGATTCATTCAATTCTCCCTGAACTAAGAATAGCCGGGCGGAACGAACTTCCTGGATTGAGTCGCAACCGAGTCTCTGGGATTCCCCCAGAACACGGACAGCTTCCTGGTTGGAAAAATCGTCAGCGGAGATAATTTCAAATTCCCAAAGCATGGCGTCTATTTTCTCTCGATAAAAGCAATAATTAACCAGCCCGATATTTAGCATATCGGGCTGCAATTTGGAATGATCAAGCCGTAGTTGATCCCCAGATGCCCAGACTCGGCTGGATGTTTTCCGGTAAATCAATGGGAACTGCGAACAGACAGGTAAAATCGTCTCGTTTTCCTCGATCAGGCTGGTAATGGCAAACAAGTACACATAAAATTGTACGCACTCACGTATTTATTCGCGCGTTGAATATTCTCTAAACCTTTGCTGCTACAAGGCCACGAACGATGGCTTCAAGCGAGTTTTAAGGGAACCTCTATTAAGTAGGTTCTCCCCCTTACGAAGGTGGAGTTAGAGGGGTTTTTAAACTGTTTTTAATAACCAGACTGTATTCAAGAACCTCTGGGATTCAATGAATAGTGGTTCCCTTAATTGAGATTGGTGCGAGAGTGATGTTTCCTGTGATTTCATATCACTGAAAAGCCCTTTCATTTTACCACGTGGTTCGGTGATAAAAGAAGATGACAGCCTTGATTGGAAAGTTCCTGTATATGCGTTTTTTCCGTTTGCCCGCGATGCTTAGCAGTATTCTGTTTGGCTTGGTCTGTTTCTGTTTTGTCAGTTTTGGAAATTCAGCCGAAAAAACAGAGCCGTCTCAGCAGGGCCAGTTTTTCAACGAAAACGTGGCTCCTATTCTGACTAAGCACTGTCTGGAATGTCACCACGACGACTTTTCCAAGGCAGAATTCTCACTCAGCACCGCAGAATCGATCCGTCGTGGAGGCGAAAGTGGAGCAGTCATCGAAGCCGGAGATCCTGATTCCAGTTATTTAATGTTGCTGATTACATCGGAAAAAACAGCCGATTCTGATGTTCATCAAGCCGAGATGCCCTAAGACAAACCACCTTTATCTAATGCCGAGCAAGAAACTATCCGGCAATGGATTACTGACGGAGCCATCTTGCCAGAGGACTTGCATCTGGAACCGGTTGCCATTACGGATACCAGCTGGTGGTCCTTCTTGCCTTTGATGCGTCCGGAAGTTCCAAAAGTTGCGACTGATTCAAATGCGAAACTGCCTAACAAGAACGAGGTTTCTGGTCATCCGATTGATGCTTTTATTTCTAAGCAACTGCGAGAGAAAGGCTTGAGCTTTTCGCCCCAGGCAGATCGCGCAACGCTGATCCGCAGGGCTTATTTCGATTTGATTGGTTTGCCTCCCACGCCCGAGCAGATTGAAGCGTTTGTGAAAGACCCGGCTGGCGATGCCTATGTTCGATTGATTGATCAACTGTTAGCATCGCCTCGGTATGGCGAACGTTGGGCCAGGATTTGGCTCGACATTGTGCATTACGGCGATACGCACGGCTATGATAAAGACAAGCTCCGTCTTAACGCCTGGCCTTACCGCGATTATGTTGTCCGCTCGTTTAACGCAGATAAAAAATGGACCCGTTTTGTGCAGGAGCAGGTTGCAGGAGACGCGATGTTTCCGGATTCAACTGACGGAATAGTAGCAATGGGCTTCATCTCGGCAGGGCCTTGGGATTTTGTGGGGCATGCAGAAGTCCCCGAAAGTAAAACCGATGGAAAAATTGCCCGGCATCTCGACCGAGACGATATGGTTCGCACCACCATCGAATCGTTCTGTAGCCTGACCGTGGGATGTGCTCAGTGCCATCATCACAAATTCGATCCCATTTCTCAGGATGATTATTATGCTTTGCAGGCCGTGTTTGCTGCACTAGACCGAGCGGATCAGGATTACTTCGATGATCCTTCATTGCTCAAGCAATATCGCAAATTGAAGCGGGAGCAAGAACAAGCAACCAAAACAGAAAAGCAATTCGCTGATTCTTTACACAAAGCAGCTGGCGAAGATCTGAAGAAAATCGATCAACAGATTTCAGCCATCCAGTCAGTAAAAAAAGGCGAACTGAACCCGGCTTACGGTTACCATAGTACGATTTCATCCAAGCAGTTGGACACAAAATGGGTGCAAGTTAACCTGAGTGAACCAATTGCAATTTCTCGCATTGTACTTCGCCCGAGCTTTGACAATCACAACAATATCGGCGCAGGGTTCGGTTTTCCTGTTTGCTTTGTTGTTGAAGTCAGCAACGATGTCACCTTCGAAAAAGATGTCTTCCGAATTGATGATCCTCGTGTTTTGTCACGTGAACATGATTTTGCAAATCCCGGCATTCTTCCCGTGGAACTTCGTCCGACATCAATAGTAACCGGACAAAAGTTTCAGTTTGTGCGAATCACTGCAACAAAACTTGCTCCTCGTAATCGTGATTACAATTTCGCGTTGGCAGAATTGGAAGTCTTCGATGCTAACGGAAACAATGTCACAGCCAATGCAACAGTGAGCGCCAAAGATTCTATCGAAGCGTTGCCACGTTGGTCCAAGGCAAATTTGATCGATGGCATCGCCCCGAAATCTGATCAACAGCAAAAGTTAGCCGAATTGAAACAGTCAAGGCAATCACTTCTACTGCAATCAGGCACGCCAATGCTTCATCAGAATTTGGGGAAAGCTCGTGTCGAACTGGCTGCGATCAAGAAAAAGATCAGTGACTTTCCCAAACCTAAACGGGTTTATTCAGGCACGGTCCATCAAGGTTCGGGGAATTTTGTGGGACGAGGTCATCTTGACGGCCAGCCTCGTCCGATCTTTCTGCTCAGGCGGGGGGATGTCAACAAACCCGCTAAAGAAGTTATTCCCGGATCGCTGTCGCTGTTTTCAGATTTACCCTCTCGGTTTCCAGAAACCAAATCGCAACCGGAATACCAACGACGAATCGCGTTGGCAAACTGGTTGACTTCGCCAGATAATTCTTTGACTTGGCGCAGTGCAGTCAATCGCATCTGGCAGTTCCACTTCGGGACTGGCATCGTTGCCACTCCAAACGATTTTGGTCACATGGGGGCAACGCCTTCGCATCCGGAATTACTCGATTGGCTTGCGGTAGAATTTCGAGACAACGGTCAATCTCTAAAGCAGATGCATCGTCTGATGATGACCAGCAGAACCTACAAACAATCTTCTCAACCAACGATCGACCAGCGAACTAATTTGGCGATGACGTTCGACGCGAATAATCGACTTCTGTGGAAGATGACGCCTCGCAAGCTCGATGCAGAAGCGATTCGAGACTCTATTTTGCTTGTGAGCGGAAAGATGAATCTAAAAATGGGAGGACCAGCTTTTCAAGACTTCATCATCGAAAAGCCCGAGCACTCTCCGCACTATCAATATCATCTCCACGACCCGACTGACCCCAAAACTCACAGACGATCTATTTATCGGTTTATTGTGCGATCACAGCTCCAGCCGTTTATGAGCACCTTGGACTGTGCAGATCCTTCGTTATCGGTGCCGGTTCGAAATGAATCTCTCACGCCATTGCAGGCACTGACGCTGTTGAACAACGGGCTGGTTGTCACGATGTCTACTGAGTTTGCAAAAAAACTTGAATCGCTGACACCGAATCAGGCTCAAGCAGTACAACGCGGTTTCTATGAAGCAACAGGCAGACAACCCGATCAAAAAGAACTGACGCTGCTCAAGCAATACACCAAGCAAAACGGTCTGGAAAATTACTGCCGCCTGCTTTTCAACATGAATGAATTCACTTTTATCGATTGATATTGCGTATGCTTCAGTGGAAGAAGTAGTGGCGTAGGCTGGGTCAAGACCCAGCTTTGTGGGCTATAACAACTAACCGGTATGAGTACCTGGGGTGCAAAAGAAACTTTGAGCAAATAGTAGCTAGCCCATGCAAAATAGACTGACTTGAAAAAAACAATGGTTCTGGCCCCAGAAGATGGATACTTCTGGGGCCAGAACCATTTAGTTGATGCAACCCATAACCTGCTAGTAGAGCTCAAGTACAACTCAGCAATCGATTGGCACCCCAGCCACCCCTTTATCGAGTCAATTGTGTAGCTTGCGAACCATAACTTCGCTTATCTCCTCAAAAAGTGTGCAACTTCAAAACTGGCGATT
>JAESQE010000364.1 GCA_016765335.1 Planctomycetaceae bacterium | reverse complement strand
GGATATTTTATCCACTGTGGCGTTACGACGTGCGACTTCAATCAGGACGGGATCATGCAGGATTCCATCGGAAAGTTTTTTGATATCGTTCGAATAGGTTGCCGAGAAGAGCAGATTCTGACGACGGCTTGGTAGAAGCTTTAAGACACGACGGATGTCGTGGATGAATCCCATGTCCAGTCCTCCCAGTGCGAAGTCTGAATCAGGAGATATTATCGATGCAAACACTGCGAGCCTGATTCCGTTTAAGGACGAGACGTTAGGAATATTGTTTTGGAACCTTGGATTGCGTTTAGACCCGAGTTCGCCTGAGCAACTTAAGCACTGGGTGAATCAGGTCAAAACGAGTGATCGAGAATACAAGCGTCCCATTTTAGCAGACGTCGTCGGCAATGAGGCTTTGTTCTCCCGTGATCTGGACATGCTGGGGATCAGTAAGCACGTCTTGCAAACACCCTATACATTTAGTGAATACGCTGATCATTTGCAAAGAAGAATGCGAATCGCACAGCCTGGCACTTTTGTCATGACCTGGTTACAGACCGAATCCTCGTTTGAAATGAAAGAATACCAGGAGGCATCTAACAGCTCTCCAGCTGTCGTCGAACCCGAGCAGATTCGGCTGCAAACATACATCGCGTTATGTGCTGGATGCAAAGGACTTGGTTACTGGAACTGGACACCATTAAATGCACAAGGCCCCGGCTTCGAGGAACGCAGACTGGTACTCGAACAACTCATGCTGGAGCTGGAGCTGCTCGAACCATTTCTGGCAGGCGGCGAGGTCATACATCGATTTGATGTTTCGTTAACCAATGCAGTCTATTTTTCCGGGACTGATCCCCTGGGTTTAGCGGGAAAGATTCCTGGAGAAACATCGAACCAAGAATCGAAAGTTTCGCAAAGCAAGCCGTCGCCTCAAGCCGTTGCTGCTGTTGTAAGAAGCGAACATGGGCAGGTCATTCTATTAACATCGACTGAAGATAAGTCGCAGTATGTGCCTGGGCAAATGGCTGGAGAGAATGTGCGGCTTCAAGTGCGAGGGCTGCCTGAATCTGCCTTTGTCTGGGAGATTACGCCTACCGGATTATGGCCTTTAGAGACAAAACGAATCACCGGTTACACGGAAATTCAATTACCTCGCTTCAATATGACCGCTGCACTATTGGTTGCAACGGATCAGAATGTTGCAAATAAAATGGAAACCAAAATTCGACAAATTGGGCCTCGCAGTGCAGAACTGGCACTGCTGCTGGCTGAAGAAAAATTTGCCCGCGTGATGGAAGTCGATGAACAGTTAACAAAAATGGGAGTCGGGATTTCAGAAGCTTCTCACATTTTTTCAGAAGCACGCCAGGCGATTGATCAGGCTCGTAAATCTTGGACGAAGCAACAACACAATCAGGCTCGGCTCAGTGCAGAACTTGCTTCTCGGCTGATGCGCAAACTGCAACGAGCACACTGGGAAAAAGCGATTACGTCTCTTTCCTCCCTCACATCTAGCCCTCACACAATGTGCTTTCAAACATTACCCGATTATTGGAAAATGGTTCAGGGCTTGGCTGAGAGAGACTACAAGGAAATATCACTTTTACGTTCCGGACAATTCGAAGACCCTGACGCGATGAGAGTCGATGGCTGGACCCGGGATGCATCAGAATCTGAAGACATTGTTGTGTACGATGCTTTGGACCCAAGCAACGTGCACCAGGGAGAATACTGTTTACGAGCCGTTTCCATTCCAGCTGAAGGCAAGCAGTTTGTCTCGATTAACGAACCNGCCATCTCTTACACTTCGCGGCCATTTTCCCTTAAGCCCGGTGATCTATTGCATGTCAGCGGTTGGGTCCGCATTCCACGTTCCATTCAAGGCAGCCTCGAAGGATTCCGAATTTACGACACTCATTTTGGCCCTGCATCTGCGTTGCATTGGTCCAAGTCTACTGATTGGCAGTCGTTCGAATTAATCCGGCCTATCTGGAAACAGGAAGATATTCAAATCATAATGGAACTCAATGGTTTGGGAGACGTGGCAATTGATGATCTCAAAGTCAAAATCATTCGGTTCAAAAATCCGGAAATAATTCGTCAAACCAATCTCGAAAACAGTGTAAAACCCGCTGACAAGGCAAAATCTCGCTCAAACGCCTTGGATTTNTTGAATCGATTGCTAAAGTGAACTGATGCAAGGATGCTCTAACGGAATACCTGGGAGCAGGCTCTTATCGACTCACTTTGATGCGTGCTCATTTTAGGGTGTGATTACTCGCTGTATTCGCCCGCTTAATTCAATAACAACTTTTGAAATCTGGAACTGAACCTATGCCTATCGCAACACCTTCACAATACGTAGCGATGATTGATGCTGCCCAAAAAGGGGATTATGCATTCCCAGCGATCAACATTTCTTCGTTGGTCACACTTAATGCAGCCCTGAAAGGCTTTGCTGACAAAAAGTCTGATGGCATCATTCAGGTTTCCATGGGTGGCGGAAAGTTTGCATCTGGTTTGAATGTTGGTTGTGCTGTGGAAGGATCAATTGTTCTGGCAGAAGCTGCTCATCGCCTGGCTGCCAAGTACGATATTCTTATCGCNTTGCATACCGACCATTGCCAACCAGATAAAGTGGATGGCTTCCTGAGACCATTGATCGCTGAAACAGCCAAATGGCGAGCAGAAGGCAAAGGGAACTTGTTCCAGTCACATATGCTGGACGCCTCCGAATTGCCTTTGGCTGAAAACATGAAACTCTCCAAAGAGTTGCTCAAACTTTGTGCAGAAAACGAGATCATTCTCGAAGTGGAAGCCGGAGTTGTTGGTGGCGAAGAAGACGGGATTGATAACTCGGATCAACCTGCCGAAAAACTTTACACTTCAACCGAAGACATGCTCGAAGTTTACAACAGCCTCAACGGCATCGGTCGTTACATGTTTGCTGCAACATTCGGCAACGTGCACGGTTCTTACAAGCCAGGTCACGTGAAACTTCGACCTGAAATTCTCAAAGAAGGTCAGGACGCAGTCGCAGCCAAGTACGGCGAAGAAGCTCGATTCGATCTCGTATTCCATGGCGGTTCAGGAACACCGAACGAACAGATTCGTGAAACGCTCGCCTACGGCGTGATCAAAATGAATATCGATACCGATACTCAATACGCATTCACTCGTCCGATTGCAGATNACATGTATAAACACTACGCCGGCGTTTTGAAAATTGACGGCGAGATCGGCAACAAAAAGCATTACGATCCTCGCAGCTATCTCAAAGCCGCAGAAGCCGCAGTCGCTGCTCGCATGGGAGTCGCCTGCGACGACCTGCACTCCACCGGAAAAACAATCTTCGGCACTGTCTAATGGAAACGCTAAACAGATAAAAGATTACAACCAAAACCAGAAGGTGAGCATCTCGCTTACTTTCTGGTTTTTTCATTGGCGGGATTGCGTAGCAACAAGAAGCACTTTCCTCAGCTCTCAACGAATAATCAAAGCGGGCTACAAAATGTAGGGCGGCGTGCTTGCACCCACCTTCGTGTGCCTGCCCGAGTCCCACAAACCAAAAAGCTCAGATAAGTTAACAGAAATACAAGCCCGAAGCGCTAGCGAGTGAGTATTGGAAGTCATGCAAAATGAGAGTTTCCATTGAGTAATCAAGTCGCATGATGATGCTTCCTGTGCCTGCGGCACCCAACGCCGTTAACCGTATTATTTGTTGAATTGAAAGAAGTCTTGATGCGATGAGGGTTTTTAGCGATTCTTTTGTTCTGAAGCGAAAGATCACTTACCTTCAACCCGAAAGGA
>JAESQE010000363.1 GCA_016765335.1 Planctomycetaceae bacterium | reverse complement strand
GGTCCTGCACCGCTCACGCATCGGGGCGTGATGGTTGTTGGCGGAGTGCATGGGATTTGTGCATTAGATGCTTATAACGGTCGGACATTATGGATCTACGATCAAAAAGAATATCTGCGTGACTTTGATGGAATCCATCATGATGTGGCTGCGACTGAAGTCGGGAATCATTTTTGTATCGGTGATGACAGCTTGTTTTTACGAACAGAAAATAAAAGCATTCAACTCGACTTAAATACGGGAAAGAAAATTGCAGAGTTTGAAACACCCACCAACAAGCAAGACAAAGACCAGGCCTGGGGTTACCTGGCTTATCAAAATGGGTTGCTGTTCGGTTCGGTTTCTAACCAGCAACATACGGTCAGCCCGCGTTACAAACTGAGTAAGCTGTATCCGGAATCGGTCAAGTTGTTTGTGTATGATGTCAAAACGAAGAAAATGAAATGGGAATATTCAGCCCAGAATTCAATCCGTAATAATACGATTGCAGTGGGAACCGATGCGGTCTATCTGGTGGATCGTCCTATCGCGATGCAGGATCGTATTACAGACCCTCGCAGAAATGGTCGTCCGCAGGAAAAACTAAAGCCAAAGCAACAACCCAGCGGTCAGTTGATGTCGATGGATACACAAACCGGAAAAATCAACTGGAAGAAAGATCAAAGTATCTTTGGCACGCAGCTATCAGTCAGTAATCAGTTTGGCGTGATCCTGATGACCTACTTGGGACAGAATCACAACTTCTTTACGTTGCCTTCAGAAGTGGGGGGACGCTTGGCAGCGTTTGATTCAAAAACTGGGGACCGTTTGTGGGATAAAGAAGCTGAATACAAAACGCGACCACTCATTATCGATTCGACCATTTACACTCAGCGGGGAGCCTGGAATTTGTATTCAGGCGAGAAGATCCCCTTCAAGCTGGATCGTTCTTACGGCTGTGGTCAACTTTCTGCCAGTAAGCACATGATGCTGTTTCGCTCTGCAACGCTGGGTTATTTAGATCTCACGCGTGATGAAGGAGTCGAAAATTATGGCGGAATTCGCTTGGGCTGTTGGATTAATGCAATCCCAGCGGGCGGCTTGGTGCTAATTCCCGATGCTTCTGCCAAGTGTAAATGTAGCTACCAAATGAAAGCCTGGTTTGCTCTTCAGCAAAAACAGTAAGAAGTGTATGGGGTTGATCGGTGTCTCAAACTATTCATTTATGCATGAGGTGTAGTTCTTATCGGGGGATTGAATCTCCTGCAGGATTGAGGAGTAACCATGATTGATGATTCACAACTTTCCGACGAGGATACGAAAACCAGGGGGACGTATCGACTTTTGAAAGTGGCGATTGCAGGTTTGTTTTTGGTGTTTGTTTATGTCTGGTTTTTCATTCCTCCAAACAACATCAATAATCCTGTTGTCTTGCAACGTGATCAGGATGGTCAACTGAAGCCCGTTGGTGATCATAAAGAGGGTGCAAGGGGAAATATTGCATTGCACGCGGGGGGCTTAAAATCTAGTAACAATACATCCAGGGCGACTTCTTCAAGGCATTTCAGCCCGGCATATTTTTCAAGCCGTTCGTTGATCATTCTGAACTTGTCTGATCATCCCTTGATGAATCGTATCGGCAAAGAGCTTCTCGAATTATTTAAGCAGGAAAAACAGTTCGAACGACTTGAATATTACCCCTTTGAGCACCTCCCGGAACCAGGAATTGCTGCTCCGGATCAATTTCTGACACTTCAATTGGAATCGATTAACGAATCTGGTCTGCTTGGACGAACTCTTGATGCCAAAATCATTGTAACGCTGGGGAATGATCTTCGAACTTCCAATTCTCATACGTCTGATCATCTCTCCCCACCGATGATGCGATTTGATTCCACAATCAACTTAGAGCATCATTCGACAATGAATGGCGTGGAATCCTCTGGTGCAAAATATCAGATGCAGGGCAAAGACATTGCCAAAGAGCTTCTTAAGCAGGTGCTATCCACCATCAAGGATTATCGCGAAAAATTCGAGTTGGTCCCGCAGCTCGATCCCGGGTTTTATCCTGCCTGGGGAAAGTCACCAGAGTTTCAATTTCTTGAATCCAACCAAGCCCAGTTATTGACCTCTGTGCACGGTTTGATGTACTCCAATAAAACATTTTGGCAAGTGGATAATATTGATGCTCCAGAACAGTTCATTAATGAAATTGCTGAAGAACTTGAACAATCAGGTTGGAAAGGAAGACCTAAACAAGTCAATCCTAATCCTATCGTCTCGTTAAGAATGACCAAGATGGCTGAGGTGCTGAAGGTCTTTCAACCGCGAAGTTTTCACAGCGACAGTTCCGATCAATTGCCACTACCCTATTATATTAGATATCTGAATCGAAGCAGCACCAAAGACCTGGAAGAGGTTTTTGGGAAGTTGCTCAGTCAGGAAAAGCCTGATTACGAACTCATGTTGCAACTTCGTCGTTATGCATCTGGTCAGCAACGAGATCAGATTATTGAACATGCAGCCAAGGATCCTTCACCTACGACTGAGACCTGGATAGCGTTGGCGGAATATTATTCTGGCAAAAAGGATCAGGAGAAAACCATTGATGCTCTCAAGCGATTGTATCATCTGACATTCTCCAAGCCACATGGCAATAATGCAGAGAGTCGAATAAAAAGTATCGCTAAGAAAATGAACCTGGACTTAAAGCAGATTAAGACCATCGACTTGAAGTTGTTCGAAGAATTAGGTTTCGTTCGGTTTTCGAAGGGAATGGAGCCTTTGCAGGTTGTTTTATCTGAAGGTGGAGAAGCCCGGTTTCTACTGGTCGAAAAAGATAAACCGTGGAAGGCTCTCACGATTCAAGTGACACCGGTTCTCGCAAACCAGGATCCGACTAATTACCAAGTGGTTGTGTTGCAAACTGATGAAAGGAAGATGCGTTCCTGGACCTCGTCAAGCGGTCGTGACTATAAGAAACCAAGCTACCACTCGTTCCAGTTTAATAAGAGCCGGGGCAGCATCTCTATTGAAAAGCTACCAGATTCAACCCTACAGGTGACGGTGAAGTTTGATAAAGAAACCTGATTGATGCAATCAGATGTTCAGATTTGTCTGGCCTCTCCTTTTCTGTTCATGCGGCCGCTTCGCTATGATGCATGATGTTTCGATGTTAAAATATCAACTTCAAAATATTGTGATACGCATTCGTTTGCGAGTTGGCTATTGTTTAAACCTCTGTCAGTATAAGACTGCTAACGATGGCTATGCTTGAATTGGTATTGTTGATAGCGTGTAGCAAAGAGTAATTGGTGGTTAAATTGATGAATCGTATTCATATTGTTGGTCGGAAAAATAGTGGGAAAACGACACTTGTCGTGGATCTGGTCAAGTGGCNGACCAGCCAGGGTTATCAGGTTGGTACGATCAAGCATACTCATCATCATCACGAATTAGATACGCCTGGCAAGGATTCTTTTGAGCATCGTGAAGCTGGCTCAACCGCGGTCGGGATTTTATCGCCTGCGATGAACGCTGTTTTCTGGCCTAATCCCAACTCCGAAGATGCTGAAAGTGAGAATGCTGAATTACAAGCTGAGGCAAAGTACGAACAGTTTTCAGCGTTAATGGATCAGTGTGATCTGGTTTTGGTGGAAGGGGATTCCAAAACCAAAGCGACCAAGCTGGAAGTCTGGAGAGCAGAAAATACTTCAGAACCGATGATCGCTAAGTATGACGACTTTGCAGCTCTGGTGACTGATGATGAATACGAGACCCAACTTCCGGTGCTAAGACGCTCGGACATTCCTACTCTGGCAAAGTGGATTCTTAATCAGGCGGGTGTTGAAAATAGAGAGTAACTTTGTTTGACGTGCTTGGATATCAATTGACGTGCACGAAGTCATATTCATGCGACACAGACAGGAATGTCTGTGCTCCCCTTTAAATCAGGCGCACTAAGCTCCCCTTTAAATCAAAGCACGCTAAATCGTGAACTCCAACAAAGAGCCTTTTAAGTGACGGGCATGAGTTCTCTGATTGGTTTTCCGAATGGGAGAATGGGCATGGGGCGATCTTGTAGATCGCGTAGCACGTGATTCTGGTTAATTCCCAAGTGGCCGTAGACGCTGGCCCACAGGTCGTTGGGTGTCAAGATTCGTTCGACCGGATGTTCGCCTTTGCTGTTGGTTGCACCAATCACCTGTCCGGTTTGCATGCCTCCGCCAGAAACCAGAACAGACATCGCTTTAGGCCAGTGGTCTCGACCGGGCTGCATGACTCCGGATTGTGTTCCTCTTTGAACGCTGATTTTGGGTGTTCGTCCAAATTCACCAGTTGCGACTAACAGCACTTTTTTATCCAGTCCTCGGTCATAAAGGTCTTCGATCAGAGCAGACAGAGCTTGATCGTAAACTGGAATTCTCCATTGACTATCTTTGAAAATGTGGGCGTTGACTGCGTGCGAGTCCCAGTTGTAGGCCGCTGTTTTGGGTGTCGGTTTGCCAGTGAAGGGGTGTTCCCAAACCATCGTCACAAATCGAACGCCGGCTTCGACAAGTCGTCGTCCCATGATGGCTCGTTGACCGTAAGCACTCCAACCGTATCGATCTCGAAGTTCTTTCGGTTCTTGAGAGAGATCAAATGCATTGCGAACTTTATCGCTTGTCAGCATGTTGAACGCCTGAGCGTTAAAACCATCCATGGCATTCATGATGCCACTTTTGTCTGCATCGCGTCGGAATTGATCGACCCCTTTGAGCATCGCCAGCCGATCATTTAAGCGAGACTCCATTTCGGGTTTGACGCCAATGTTCTGGACTTTGAATTTAGGATCACTCAAGTCGCCGCTGACCATAAATGGAGTCGTGGAAGGCCCCAGGTAAGCTGGTCCCATGGCGAAGGTATCGATGCCGGAACGCGAAGCATCGACTTCTGTAACACAGACCGGCATTTCATCGCCATTTTTTTCTAACATCTTTTTTATGATGCAGCTCACAGCTGGCGCATCATTCACGGTCCCAGTGGGAGTCGCAGGAACTCGCCCGGTCATCAATCGTTTGTGCCCTCCGCCATGATCAGCGAATTCGTGGTGGATCGAACGGATGATGTTGAACTTGTCTGCAATCTTAGCGTGCATCGGAAGCAGTTCGCACACATCCATGCCGGGGACGTTTGTATTAATCGGTCGGAACTCACCACGATATTCTACCGGTGCATTCGGTTTCATATCGTAAGTTTCCATGTGAGGTGGCCCGCCGGGTAGCCAGATGAAAATGACCGAGGTGTCGTTCATATCATCCCCGGCAGCTTTGGCTTGGGCTTGATATCGCAAGTAGTCGTTCATTCCCATGCCGAGAATGCTCAATCCACCAATTTCAAGAAACGATCTGCGTTTGATCGGACCGGAACATTTGTGTTGTTTTTTTGTGCTCATTGTTAATTCGCCATAAGATTCACACGGTGGAGAGAACAATTCCAAATTGCATATATTGATTCAACAATATATCAATTCTTATTGAAGTGTGTATAATGTATTGTTTATAATCCGGATGCAAGATCAAGTTTTTATCAGATTTCTATTTTATCGGTGTTTTGTGTAAAGCTCTTTGAAATTCGGAATTCAGGCTCTCTTTTTATTAAAGAATGTCTTTTAAATTGTTGGCAACTATCTGACGAAGACGTGTACAAACAGCTCTGTTGTTTGATGTTGCAAGAAGTTCCTTCCAATGAATCCTGCTTGAGTCGAATTTGGCTTGATGCCATCGGTTGATATTACCCACCAGATAATCCTTCAGACTTCTTGATTAATATGAGGCTAAGAAGAACCATGCAAACTTCAATGAGAAGATCCTGCTTGATTTGGGGATTGCTCGTTTGCAGTCTTGGACTGTTCCTTTCAGGTAACCTGATGGGAGCCGAGCAAGCCAATTTAACGATTCATTATCACGCGGGGCAGACCGGGATTCAGTTTTTGGATGCGGATGCTCGGCATCAATTGGTCGTGAATTCACAGAATGCAGGCGGGATGATTCGAGATGTCACCCGCGAAGTTGAATACATTGCATCGCCAGCAGGGATTGTTTCAGTTGATGACCGAGGTTATGTAACACCGCTCGCCAATGGTCGGGCAACAATCAACATTAAAATGTCGGGGGCAACTTCTGTTGATGTTCCGGTCACGGTTTCGTCGTTCGAAGTTTCTCACCCGGTCAGCTTTTCAAATGATGTTGTGCCATTGCTGACTCGCGCAGGTTGTAATGGCGGAGCATGTCATGGCACACCCGCGGGAAAAAATAACTTTCGGCTTTCGCTTTTGGGTTTTGAGCCGATCGATGATTTCGAACATATTACAGT
>JAESQE010000362.1 GCA_016765335.1 Planctomycetaceae bacterium | reverse complement strand
GTCAACGATTATTATCGGGTAGATTACTACTACGACAGCCCTGCTCGAAATCCCGTCGGGCCAGAAACCGGGCTGGATCCAGCAGAGCCGAGAATTGAAAAACGCGTCACACGGGGTGGCTCTTTCATGTGCAATACCAACAGTTGCACTGGCTACCGGAATGCTGCCCGGATGCGAAGTGATGTCACTTCCCCCTGTTTTCACACCGGTTTTCGCTGCGTCATCGACACCACGATGATCAATAAATCGGATAAATAGCCTGAAAAAGAAGCCGAATCGACAAATCCGGTCCGTAGACGTTGACCGACCCGTTCGAATTTCGGATGATTCGCCCTCTGCTCTTTAAAACCACATTTATTGGACTGCGAAGGCACCTGACCAGGGGGTTAACACCCCCGGCACGCCTTTGTTACATGCTCACGCATTGCAAATTGAAACTATTGAATCTATGAGTAATTCGCCGAAAAAGATGGATCGTTTTGAAAAAGCTCGCTTGGACAAAGCTGACAAAATTCGAGAAATGGGACTCGATCCGTATGGTCAGCGATTTGATGGGCATCAAGCCATCGCTGAGGTTCGCCCGCTTTGTCCGCCTGAACCGGGAGAAGATGGCGAAACCGTGCGAGTGGCTGCTCGAATTATGGGGCGTCGCAAAGCAGGTAAACTTCGATTTCTGGATGTCAAAGATGCCACCGGGCGAATTCAACTTCTGTTTTCACGAGGCGATTTATCTGTCGAGCAATGGGCGTTGATGTCTGCTTTGGATTTGGGCGATTTGATTGGTGTCGATGGCATCCTGCGTCGGACACAATCTGGTGAAGCCTCGGTGTTTGTCCAGGAGTTGACCATTCTGTGCAAATCACTGGCACAGCCACCTGAAAAGTTTCATGGTGCCAAAGATACCGAAATGCTGCTCAGACAGCGGTACTTGGATTTAATTTACAACGATGGCGTTTTGGATCGCATGCTTCAGCGGTCTCAAATTTTAGATTCCATCCGCCAAACACTTCGCAGCGAAAAATTCATCGAAGTCGAAACGCCAGTTCTGCACGCCATCGCAGGCGGTGCAGCTGCCCGACCGTTTACAACACATCATAATGCACTCGATATCGATTTGTTTCTGCGAATCGCACTCGAACTGCATCTCAAACGATTGATGGTTGGAGGAATCGAACGCGTTTACGAAATCGGGCGTGTCTTCCGTAACGAAGGAATTGATGCGACTCATAATCCTGAATTCACGATGATCGAAGTTTATCAGGCTTACGGCGATTACGAATCGATGATGGATCTTACCGAAGCCATTGTCACTAACGCAGTCAAAACGGTGAGTGAGACGATGACGCTGCCTTGGGGTGATGGGGATGATGCAGAATCAATCGATTTCAGTTCCCCGTGGCCTCGTCTAAAATATGCAGAACTGTTTGCAGAAGCTGCCGGCTGCGACATGCACGACACAGAAGCTGTCAGTGCACTGGCTTCGAAAAATGGTATCGAAACTGCCGGCAAGCATCCCGATGTGATCGTCAACGAACTGTTTGAAGAATTGGTTGAAGACAACTTGGTCGGACCGGTATTTGTCATCGATTACCCAGCCAGCATTTGCCCGCTCACCAAACGTAAGCAAGATAACCCAGCCATCGCAGAACGCTTTGAGCTTTATGTCAAAGGGATGGAGCTAGCCAATGCCTACACCGAATTGAATGACCCCAAATTGCAGGAAGAGTTGTTCATGACGCAGCTCGATGGTTTGGACGACGAAGATTCGATGGCGAAGATGGATCACGAATTCATCAAAGCTCTGAAAGTCGGCATGCCGCCAGCTGGAGGATTGGGAATTGGAATCGACCGCCTGGTAATGCTGCTGACAAACAGCCGCAGCATCCGCGACGTCATCTACTTCCCGCTACTGCGACCAGAAGGTGCCCCAGCCATTCCAGAATAATGGTTGATTCACTGTCAAATAGCATAAACACTACCAGCCCGAAAACGCCCGCGATCCAGTCCTGATCTTGAAACTTCTGGAGCTAGAACAAGTTTTTGTTTGCCCCTTTGATTTTGCATGGGCTGGCTGTGTTTTTCTTAAAGATTCATCTGCCCCGCCAGCCACCCATTCTCGTCAGTCATTGTGAACTGAGGTCGAATGACCGGGGGTAGCACAGACAATCCCGTTCAGGGTTGTCTGTGTTGCGTAGCAACCCGAGGAATTGACCCAAGATTTCCCGTCAGCGGGATTGCCGGAATTGCGTTGCGTTCCTCTGGAGTAGCACCAGAAAGATGAACTCTTTCTCTCATGCAGTCTCCGTTCGAAGTAGAAATATCCCGGCCTACTTCACTATAGTGATATTCAAACAAAGGACGAGCATTTGCACTCGTCCTTTGTTTATAGATAAGTTTCATCTTTGAGATTTGAATTGCCTGCTATATGTTGACTCCATTTCTGATACATTTCACTTTCGATCTGTTAGCAATTACTCTGGCGATCATTTCCGGAGGGCTTGTTTACAAGTGGCGGTTTCAGGATTCGCTGTCCATAACCACTGCAAGCATTGGGCCAGGATATTTTGCATTTCTGAGCATGGGAAGCATAGCTGGAGCGTATTTCTTTGGTACGGCCAACTTATACATTTCAGGTGTTCCTGGAGTTGCTCGTAGTGTGCTTGGTGCACTTTTCGGTGCAACAATGATGGTCGAGCTTTATAAGTGGCAAAAAGGAACCAAAGGCTCTACGGGATACATCTACGTTGTTCCATTTTGTGTTTGTATTATTGTGGGGCGATTTGGCTGTTTACTTTCAGGATTACAAGACAATACACACGGGATCCCAACTCAACTGCCTTGGGGTTGGGATCCCGGTGATGCGATCTTGAGGCATCCGGTTCAGCTTTACGAAAGTTTTTCG
Source organism: Planctomycetaceae bacterium (assembly GCA_016765335.1). Lineage (GTDB taxonomy): Bacteria > Planctomycetota > Planctomycetia > Planctomycetales > Planctomycetaceae > Rubinisphaera. Next base: position 5,877 of record JAESQE010000362.1, on the reverse strand, counting down.
ATGCTGCTGTTTTTGCTGTCTGTTCTGATCGTTCTGAAATATCGTAAGCACCTCATTGTTCAATATGGATTTTATCTGTGTGTTGGGTTTTATGCTTTACAGCGTTTTTTGTGGGAATTCCTGAAACCGTATCAAGATGTTTATGGGACATTGAATATTTTTCAGCATCTCTGTCTAATTATGTTGGTATATAGCATGATCATGATCTGGAAAGTACGTAATGACCTCAGTGCAGCGTAATCAGACTCCTTATATCTTTTATGGGCAAACTTCTTCTTTATGTGAAGAATGTCTGGAATTGGTTCCAGCAAAAATCGTGATCGAAGGCAGCGACGTCTTTTATCAGAAACGTTGCAGGACTCATGGCGTACAGAAAACCAAAATCTCTACCGATGCAGAATATTTTCATTGATGTAAGGAATTCATCAAGCCGGGTGATCGTCCACTTAAGTATCAGACAAAAACAGATTACGGCTGTCCGTTGGATTGTGGTTTATGCCCCGATCATGAACAGCATAGTTGTTTGGCACTGATCGAAATTAACGAAGCCTGTAATCTGGAATGTCCCGTCTGCTTTGCAGAATCTTCCCCCGCAAAGACAACCAGTCTTTCGCTGTCCCAAATCGAAGCGATGATGGATGCATTGGTCGAAAGCGAAGGCGAACCAGACGTGCTGCAAATTAGCGGAGGAGAACCAACAATTCATCCGCAAATTTTGGAGATCTTGCAGCTGGCAAAATCAAAACCGATTAAACACCTGATGTTAAATACCAACGGAGTCCGTTTAGCCAAAGATCCGGAATTCGTCAAACAGTTGGCTGAATTGACTCCCGGATTTGAAGTTTATTTGCAATTTGATTCTCTCGAAAAATCGGCATTGGTAAATCTTCGAGGGGCTGATTTACGTTCGGTTCGCCGTAAAGCACTGGAAAACCTGGATCAGCATGGTATTGCGACCTCTTTGGTTGTGACTGTCAAAAAGGGTGTCAATGACCATGAACTTGGGGCAATTATTGATCATGCATTGGAATATTCGTGCGTGCGCGGGATCACATTTCAGCCGATCCAGGATGTGGGGCGCAACGAAGGCTTTGATAAAAACGAAGATCGTTTCCTGTTAACAGACGTCCGTCGAGCAATTTACGAGCAATCATCTATTTTTCAGCCCGAGGATATTATTCCGCTGCCCTGTAACCCGGAATCGATTTCGATTGCTTACGGTTTGCGAGATGGAAAATGTGTGACGCCGATTACTTCGATGATTCCTCAAAAAGAATTGGTGGCTGAAGTTCCGAATGCGGTTTCGTTTGAGACCAATACAGGTTTACGAGAAAAGGTGATCGATCTGTTTTCGCTTTCCAGTGGAGACCTCAATACCGCACAGCGAATGGAATCATTGCTGTGTTGTTTGCCGGAAGTTCCGGTTTTGGAGAACATGAGTTACGAGAATGTGTTTCGGATTACGATCATTCAATTTCTGGATCGCTATAACTTTTGTGTAGGCAACGTCAAACGCTCCTGCATCCATTTTATAACCCCCGATTTACAGATCATCCCTTTTGATACATATAACCTGTTCTATCGAAATGGCCTGGTACACGAGCTGAGAAAGAAAGTACGAGGTGCCGTATGAGCGTAGGAAACTTTATAGGCTGGCTGTTATTCACGATTGGTGGATTACTTGCTGTGTTTAGTGGCGGTTGCGGACTTTTTGCTATCCCTGATGTGATTTCAGGACAGAGTCCTTATGTGACTTTTGGATCGGTTTCATTCTTTGCAGGTATTCCCTGTGTTTTCGGACTTGGCGTAGCGTTCTTGGGGTGGCAGCTATTGTCTGCTTCAAAAAAGAGTCCTCGCAGTATAGTACAGACACTGAGAGATGAGTTGTTAGACAAGTAGCACAGACAATCCCGCTTGAAGGTTGTCTCTTTGATTTTGCATGGGCTGGCTGTGATATACTTTAAGCGGGGTAGCCCGACCGCTTTTGCGGTTGGGTTGCGTAGCAACAAGATGTTCGCGCCATGTGAGTTCCTTTTTTTGTTGGAAGCACAATTGAAATTGGATGCACATGGCGCATCCATCTTGTGCCTGACGGCACCCAACCACTAAAAGTGGTCGGGCCACCCGCGAGAAGAGTTAAGGGATTTGTTCTTTCCGTTCACCCTCGCTAAGCCTTCTGACCGGTGTTTATATTCTTAAAATGCTCATTGACAAATCTGAATGAACCTGATTATTATTAGAGTTCGAATACAGATAAAATATAACCTGCCTGTAATTTGAGCGGGCCTGCCAGCAGGTTTCTTTAACGGCGGGACATTATGCGCAAAAACTTCCAGTTCATGCTGGTGCTAGTGCTGGCTTTTAATCAATTCATAGCTCTTTGCAAGAATCTGTTTTGTTGCGTTAATTCCCAAATCTGTGCCAGTGCCGTGCTAATCGCACAAGGTGCCCCCTTCTTCATNTATATCAGCAGCCATAGATGGCCTATGGGCATTAAGTAACGGCTGATTATTCCATCTCGAATTATATTTTACAAACAGGCCCAATATTCATGTTTCAGAACAGCAGTAAAAACATTTATCCTTCTTCAACTATACATGAGGAATTTTACGCAGAGCAAGAACTAAGATATGATGCCGCTCTGCTTAAGGCAAAAGAGCGAGATAACTGGGTTCCTTTAAATTCCAACTCGACGGTTAAATGGGGAAGCGTCACCCAAGTTGTTCCTGATCGTTCTCGGATCTGGTCAGAGTTACAAAATAATATCATCCCCATAAAGAAGGATCCTTCTGCACACGACGTTTTCGTAGGCCGCGTCCTTCAAATTAACAGACACTCATCTCTTGAACTCGAAAGTGGTAGAAGGTCAAGTTTCTTTCCTGGTGATATAGTTGGCATGGCATTCGGCCATCGATATGCGACCCAACAGTATTTTGGTGATGTTCCTCCACGGCAATATCTATATGACATGATGAGCCAGGGTGGAGTTTGTGGACGGGTCATCTCATCACCTAGTCACTTTTCAGACCCTACTCTTATTGAACCGCTTGGCTATCTGGTTGACTCAAACAAACGTATTGTCAACCTTCAGGACTATTCTATTCCTCCGATGGATTCGACACCTCGTATTCCAATAATTCTGGTAGTCGGCTCATCAATGGATGCGGGAAAAACAACGATGGCTTCAAGTATAATCCATGGTTTGACACTTGCCCAAAAGACTGTCCATGCAGGCAAGTTAACCGGTACGGCGTGCATGAAAGACCTTAACAAAATGCAGGATGCAGGCTCAGCAATGGTTCTGGATTTTTCAAAAGCGGGTTTTGCTTCTACTGCCAATTCATCAGAAGAACAGTTGAGACACATCTGTCATACTCTCATCAGTAATTTGTCCAAAGGTAATCCAGACTATCTAGTTCTTGAAATTGCTGATGGTATTATTCAACCAGAAACCCAATCTGTGATAGACTATCTCAATAATAATTCATCAATTGACCACCTTTGTCTAGCGGTGGGAGATGTGATGTCTGCACTGCCAGCTATCCATCTACTAAAAAATAAATGGAGGATTACTCCTTCTGCAATATCTGGTGCAGCAACAATTAGCCCACTGAGTATGCATGAGCTTAGAAGCATGGTTTCGGTTCCCTGTTACATGAAAGATGAACTCGCTTTACCTTCTGTTACCGAGTTATTTGCTGAATCCACTTTAGCTCCAAACGCAATGTAATCCTCCCAGAAGGAAGGTGATTTTGGGAAATACTATTTTTCGGTTTCTAATTGGTTGTTTTGCTAAGAGCAAAATAACCAAGTTGTTGAAACATTGAATTTCCCGAGGATCTTGGAAACTGATTATCGCTTCCAATAGGTACAGCGTAAATATGAAACTCGATGATAATCCCGCAACCAAACCGAAAAGCAGGAGACCTCGCGCTGAGGAAAAAGTCAAAAGCATTCTGGACAACCAAATTGACATTGTCCATCAAATAATGGTTGCAGCATTGGTACTCAGGCTTTCACCAGTCTTGGTGCCAGTACTGCTTAGGTTTGTACTTGACCCTCTTCTTGCACACCGATCAATTGATTTGCTAGGGATCACTTTATCGCCTGAGAGACTTTTGTTAATCGTTACCTTTGCTGGCTTAATGGTTGCAGTAATTCGTACGATGGCGAATTATCGTTTCATGTCACTAGCTGGTAAATGCGGTCACTCACTCGTTGCTGATCTTCGACAAGCAATGTTTGAACATATCTTGAGGCTTCCGGTTTCCTATGTAGACCGTAGAGGTACAGGAAGAATTCTCTTGAGATTTATTGGGGATTCTGATGCATTACGAAACTGGGCATCAAAAACGTCTCCCAACTTTTCTGCAGATCGTATCCTGGTCTTGATACTGATTGGAATAATGTTTTCGCTGGACTGGAAATTAGCTTTAATCGTTTTGGCCCCATTGCCAATGCTGTTTCTGATCATAAGGAAATGGTCACTCAAATTACGAGAAATGACAAAAGAAGCACGAGGTTTACAAGCAAAGCTTACAGGTTTTGTTGAATCTCGTTTTAGTAATATCCGAGAAACAAAATGGCTGGATTCCACTAAACAGAATCGCCACGCTGGTCGCACAGTCATGAGAGAAATTGCTGACCGGAATACGGCCAGAGATCAATTTGCAGCCAAGCTTGATAGTATTGGACAATTTATTGCATTTCTGGCGATTCCATTAGTACTTGTTAGTGGAACCTGGATGGTTTGGTCGAACGAAGTCACCATCGGAGAATATATTGCTTTTTTTGGCTTGCAGCACATTTAAGTATTTCATTAAATCGAATGGTTTCGGCAGTTGTTATCCGCGAAAAGGCAAATGTTTCAATTGAACGGATTCTTAGATTATTGGAACGTAGCTCAGAAGCAGGAAGGTCTGAGAATGCTTCCAAAGTTCCCAAAAATCAAAGGGCATTTAAACTACAACAACTTGTTTTTAGTGAAACAGGTTCCGGTTCTCCCGATATGCCTTTGGATTTAACCTGTGATCAACCAGGAGTATATGTACTTGATGAGCACATAGAATGCCGAACTCTCTATGAAGCGATATTGGGTTTTGTAAAACCAACTTCAGGGAAAATTATTCTCAATGACGAATCCAAAGAGACTCTTGATATTGTGGACATTCGAAAAGCGACCGCCTGGATTACTGAGCGTCCGGTTCTGTTTGAGGGCACAATTGAAGAAAATATCACTTTGCCATTAAGCAGGGAAAAACGAAATAATATTATTCCGCTACTCTCATTATTTGAAATACTACCTAAAAATCCGGAAGACTGGCTTAATAGTTCAGTTCGGGCCGATGGTCACAATCTTTCATTGGAAGAAAAACATCTTATCTGTCTGATCCGTGTGATGCTCCTTAAACCAATGTTTGTCTTGATCGAAGATATCCCTTACTCTTCGAAGGTTGCTGCATACCTCGTTTATGTAATTGAATATCTTTCTGACCACTCCATTATTCTTGTTTCGTCACGAACTGCAGAATGGGTTAAATCGGTAACGGATTCAACCATTCTACCCACAAAAAGGGCACTCGCCACTAAACGCACAGGTATACTGTAGTATTGAAAACCAATCCTAACCACCGTAACCTCCCCGTGCAGGACGCATTATGGAGAATATTTCCCTCACTCGGCTGCGGGTTCATATTTGGAGAAATACAGGATAATATTTTCCTTGGACTTAGTATGCGGTACCGATATTGACGCATTACTTGTTTCAAGTCCGCCGATGATTACAAACTTGCCAACAGCGGGTAGCCCGACCGCTTTTAGCGGTTGGGTTGCGTAGCAATAAGACGTACGCGCCATGCTGAATCAATCGTTGTGCAC
>JAESQE010000361.1 GCA_016765335.1 Planctomycetaceae bacterium | reverse complement strand
TTCCTTTATTTGCAGGAACCGAATTCCGCTTCCCGAAACCCTGATGACCTCCACTTTGCAATTGCATCGCGGCTGTCTCATTTCCTTTGGAATACCCGCCCCGATGCAGAATTGATGTCGCATGCCCAAAAACATCAGCTTCAGGATGCTAAAATCCTCCAAAGTGAAGTAGATCGCCTGATCGAATCTGAGCAATTCGAAGATTTTATCAACAGTTTCACTGATTACTGGCTCTCTCTGAAAGAAATTCGTCGAGACGAACCAGACTCTCGACTGTATCCGGAATACCGATTCGATGATTATTTGATCGAGTCGATGGAAGCAGAAACCAGAGCATTTTTCAAGTTGATGCTTCGCGACAATCTGCCAGTGACTGCCTTAATTGATACGGATTTTGTTTTGGTAAATGATCGCCTTTCACGTCATTATGAAATCGATCCCGTCAGCGGTTCAAAACTGCGAAAAGTTCAGTTGCCCGAATCAAGTCCTATGGTGGTTTGTTGACACAAGCCGCGATCTTGAAAGTAACTGCAAACGGTTCATCAACATCACCAGTAATCCGCGGTGCCTGGGTGATGGAGCGAATTATGGGAGATCCTCCTCCGCCACCACCAAAGAGTGTTCCTGCGGTTGAACCAGACATACGAGGAGCAACAACGATCAGGCAGCAACTTGCTAAACATACCAATGATGCTTCGTGTGCAGCTTGCCATGCTCGATTCGATCCGGTTGGATTTGCTCTGGAAAACTTTGATGTTCTGGGAGCTTGGCGAAACTCTTATCGTAGTTTAAATAGCGGCGAGAAAATCACGGGAATTGACCGAGCGGGCCACAACTTTGTTTACCGAGTGGCTGGCTCAGTTGATGCAACCGGACAACTGCGAGATGGTCGATCTTTTAAAGGAATCATCGATTTAAAAATCCATCTGTTATCGAATCCCCGACAATTAGCTCGCAACCTGCTTCGTCAATTCACCATGTATTCTACAGGGACTCCCGTTAGATTTTCTGATCGATTAGTCATTGATCAAATCCTCAATCGATGCCAAAAGAATGGATATCGAACCCGGGATCTGATTCATGGACTGGTGCAAAGCGAAATCTTTTCGGGGTATCAAACCACAAACAGGTAACGGTTATGACTCAATCATTTTTTCGTCTTAAAGCGACACTCCATTCACGCAGAAGATTTCTTCGCGGGGCAGGAGTCTGTCTTGCGCTGCCATTGCTGGATTGTGTTCATACTCGGGCAGCCGAGGGAAAGAAAAAACAGCCTCAGCGGATGTTATTGATTTCTAATAACCTGGGAGTGCTTCCGAAACCTTTTTTTCCTACTGAAACCGGAACTAACTACACGCTTTCACCATATTTAAAGGAACTGAAAGATTTCCGAAACGACTTCACCGTTTTTAGCGGACTTTCGCATCCAGCTGTTGAAGGCGGGCATTCTACGGAGAACTGTTTTTTGACAGCTGCAAAGAATCCGACCAGTAGCGGGTTCCGAAATGAAATTTCGCTTGATCAATATGTCGCGAGTCAGCTGGAACGTGAAACACGATTTACGACATTGAATCTGGGCGTCAACATCGACAAAGCAAACCGCAGTTTGTCTTGGACTCGTGATGGAGTTTTGCTGCCTGCTGAAGATAGTGCGGCTGCGTTGTTTAAAAAAATGTTCGTGCAAGGAACCCCGTCAGAAATTGCCTTACGATTGCATCAACTGAAACGGCGAGGCAGTATTCTGGATGCAGTGACAGATTCTACCAAACAGTTCCATCGCGGCCTTGGGAGTACGGATCGTGCCAGGCTTGATCAGTATTTTACTTCTGTGCGAGAACTCGAAAACCGACTTCACGCTTCCGGAGAATGGGAGCAGCGACCCAAACCGATTCCAGAACAGGCACCTCCGGAAGATGTTGTTGATCGTTCTTTGTTTTTCGATAAGTTTGAGCAAATGCTTTCGATGGCCTGTTTAGCATTACAGTCCGATTCGACAAGAATTATCACATTCATGGCTGATGCTTTTGCAACTCCAGTGTTTCGATTGGATCAAGAGCAGAAAAGTTCAACGGGGTATCATAATTTAAGCCATCACGGCCAGCATCCGGATAATTTGGCTCAACTAGAAAAAGCGGATCGGCATCAAATGAGTTTGCTGCATCAGTTGTTGACTAAGCTTTCAAAAATTGAGGATGAATCAGGCAGACTGCTGGATAGCACGATGGTTCTCTACGGAAGCAACATGGGAGATGCCAATACGCACGACAACCGAAATCTTCCCATCTTGTTGGCTGGCGGAGGATTCAAACATGGGCAACATCTTGCGTTTTCTCGCGACAACAACAAACCTCTGAGCAATCTGTTTGTCTCAATGTTAGATAAGATGGGCATCGAAACAGACAGATTCGGTTCGAGCACGAGTACGCTAACAGGATTAGAGAGCAAATCTTAGTACCACTCCCACAATTCTATACATGAAAAAAACCGCAGCTTCCGTTTTAATGGAGGCTGCGGTTTTTATTAATCTTATGCTGATATTGAGACTTTTGCCCCAACTATTTTATGCTTCAGGTGGAGCATCTGGCAAAGCAGATAGCTTTGGCAATGGTGCAGTAGCAGTTGCACCTGGAGAAGGTAACTCAATGGAAGCTTGAGGTATCTCGGACGCCAATTGTGGAGCATAGTGATACCCGGGACTGACCTGGTGGCCTCCCTGGTATTCGTAATAAACTGCTCCGCCTTGACCGCCTTGATTACAAGTTCCACAGAAGCGGTTATGCCAAGCCGCAGGATGTGGTGCCCCTGGGATTCTGTTTGGCTGTGCAGTCCAGGAAGGTGCGTGCTGATAATAATATCCCAGCTGCGAGGTATCAGTTGGCGTGTAAACCATTGGTGCATATTGCTGAGGTGCCCCGGGGCCGCGACCGGACCAGTAGTTAGGATAATATTTATTGAACTGGACACGTTCTCTTCGGATCCGAATTTTACCAGGAGGACACCAGCCAGTTGCAAGGCCTCGGTGATTGCAGCTATTGCAGTGACCATAGCCTTGACCATCAACGGTCATCGAGTTTTGGCAACTCGGACAATTGGCATGATCAGCATCATTGTGCTGAGCTTCCGGAGTTGGCTTAAGATGATGATGACCATCTCCAGCGACGGAATTTGCTGNCTGAGTCAACAGGATTCCGAAGGTGAGTAGAAGTGTTGCAGTGAGTGATATTCGTAATGGCGAAAACATGGTTGGATGTCCTGTTCAGCTCTCAGTTCTGTAATGACTTATTGATTATAACAAACAGTTAACGCCCGTTTTATCGCTGTGATCCGGGTTGGCAACTGGGGCAGTAATTTGAAGGATAACCGTAGCCATTGGAAGGCTGTGGTGCGTAATTAGAAATGGGAGTCAAGCGTGATCCTTGAGATCCCCAACTGTAGTNGTACTGATGGCGAACANCAGGAGCCAGTGGAACGGTTATGGGAATGCCATAGCCCTGGGCAGCGTGCACGTTACGGTCACGAGGATCGCAGTGTGCAGGGTTAACCGGATAGACCATTTGATACACTCCAAAAGGAGGATGACCTACCCCATTTCGACAATGACCACATCGGCGACCTAAACGTCTGCAATTGCTACAGTGGTTGTTGATGCCATAACCATTCTGATCGCACTTATCACGGTTGAAGACTGATTTNACCCAACCAAACAAACCTTTTTTCTCGCAGGTATCACAGGCATTACTGCGGCATTTATCACATTTCCCGCAGGCCTTACTGGACCCACTACGGCATTTATCACATTTTCCACAAGCATTTCCAGTGATGCACTGAACTTGCTGAATACGAGAGGCATTTTCATGCCCAACCAGTTGCAGGCGGTTTTGAACCTCCTGATCCATTGCAGGCTGCTTGTGAGGAGTCTCTGCAAGCAGGCGTCCCGTAGAAGGAGAAATTGCTACTATAGCGAATAGAATAAATATCTTTATCGATGCCTGAATCATGACTACGTCCTGTCAAAGATTGTGCTGTTAGAGTCTGCTTTCGATGACCACTAAAAGATCATCCCGTCTGTTTCAATCAGTCGTCTATTTTTCTCAGAACTACTTCACTTGGTAACGACTTCTCACCATTGTTTATGGTCACTGTTTATTACCACTGTTTATTACCACTGTGGAAAGGAGAAGAGTTTATCGTGAGAGCGATATTTCACAGTCACTTCTGTTCCCTGTAATTCCCATCGATCATGTGATCGTACACCCCAGGGTGTGGTAATCCAAGAGCCACGAACCTTGTAGTAATACGGTCCGTACATGGCTTTATAAGTGTGAGGATAAAGCATTTCATGTGGAGAAAATGCCTGATTAGTAATCATCGTGCCGCCAGCATATGTGGGGACATGAGGTTGTGGCGAAGGATACAGCGGGGCATTCACCTGAGGGTAACATCGATACCCTCCGTAACCGTGAGCAGCCGGTCCTAAATTAGTCACATTGTTTGCATGTGACCGAGAAACCGGAATCACTCGGAGCGAAGAAATTGGCTTCGCTTCGATTGCCTCGGAAATTAGGCCAGGAATTTGCCGGGTACTATTTTTGTGACTGACAATTCGCACAACGCCTGCATTGTCATTGCCGTCTGCCTGCTGAACTTCTTGCCCAGACACAGACATTTGATTTGCAAATACAAATGCTGCTGTGCAAATCGTGGTTGTGAAAAGTGACAACCGCGACATAATCCACCTCCCTGCCGGAAATTGATTTCAACAATTGAAATCGGAATGATTAATGTATCAATTGATAAGACTCGTCTATTTGATTGATACCTTGGTAATTGCTTGTCATGTTTCAAGAAACACGAGTGGGCACTTTCTGGTTCGGCTATTAACGAACATGCGGATGAGACATTCTTTGCGAACCATTCGGAATTGTTCGGTTTTACCTAAGTACTTGCCTTTAATGGAGATATGCGTCTATCAAAACCGACACGACCCCTATGATCCTCAGTATCCGGATAGTCCGAACAACCGGAATTTCCTCGCTAGGTTAACACCCAGCCGCTTCCCTTATTGCAATCACCTACACCGAGGCATGGTGCTTTAAAACCGGAACGACTTGAGAATGCTTTGTTACGCGTCCCCACTCTAAACAGCTCGTTTCAATGCTTGCAGAAGACAGTTTACGCAATACACGTTGAGTTTTAGGGCCTGTTTGCTGTACCCCAAAGACTGACGAGAATCTTAAACCGGGCAACAGTTTGGCTTGGAGCAAGTGGAAAGTCTGGTGACATCTAGTTACCTTGATATTAACTACTGACTGCCTTTCTGATGGACTTGGGCAAACTGAGACACCCAGGCCCACCCAGCTAAGGATCCCGCAACTTTCTGATTAGCCCCCTCTGAAGGAGAAGCCCAATGCATGATCGAAATACTAGTTTGTCTGGAAAGAAGTCGCTTCGCACACAGATGCTGTCTGTTCTGTTTTCTAGTCTGGCCATATTCGGCCTGCTCGTTGTTTGCAATCAAGACACAAAAGCAGCTGAGGCCAAAGAAGCAAAACTGATTCGAATCGGAATCATTGGACTTGATACCGGGCACGCTCCCAGTTTTACAAAATCGATCAACAAAGAGGATGCAGCCGAAGCTTTTCATGGATTTCGAGTCGTTGCAGCCTACCCTAAAGGTTCTCCTGATATTGAATCTTCTGTCTCGCGCGTGCCTAAATACATCGAACAGGTTAAGGAGTACGGCGTAGAAATTGTTGATTCGATTGATGACTTAATTACAAAAGTGGATGCCGTTTTATTGGAAACCAATGATGGGCGTCCGCATCTTGAGCAGGTAATTCCTGTGCTCAAAGCTGGGATTCCGGTTTTTGTTGACAAGCCTGTTGCAGGCTCGCTGTCAGATGCTTTGGCAATTTTTCAAGCCGCTGCACACTACAAGACACCTTTGTTCTCATCGTCTTCTTTGCGGTACAGCGACGGAGCCCAGGCGATTCGCAACGGGTCCGCAGGAGATATTATTGGCTGCGATGCTTACAGTCCGTGCTCTTTGGAAGTGACTCATCCCGATCTGTTCTGGTACGGAATTCATGGTGTAGAAACTTTGTTTACAATGATGGGGCCGCAAGACGAAATTCACAGTTAGTTGGAGGTTTTTCCGTGTAACTTCTTGGTCTTGTTCAATCACGATATT
>JAESQE010000360.1 GCA_016765335.1 Planctomycetaceae bacterium | reverse complement strand
CGAGTAATAGCTTCACGCAAGTATTAATCGAGTTTGGTATTAATGGATTAATACATCATAATGTTAATCATCCCCCTGAAAAGTCCGTTGCATTGCGCATGTAAACTCGGGATGATAAATAAAGATAAGAAGGTTTGCCTGGCTGGCTTTCAAGGCTTGTGTTTTATCGCCGTTTTTCTCTTAAGGGATCTGGCGTTAATTTCTTGATTGCAAAAACGCCGATGCTTGGAAAAATAGGTTGGTTAGCATTGTGGGCAATTTTCTAGACAATTCTGCCACAGTCGAGTGGCGATGATAGATTTCAAAACCAAATAATCAATATTTTCTTTGTAGTTCCCGATTGTTGCTTCGTGCCTGTGCAGCTTTTTGTGAGTCGACAGGCAGGGATAGCACTCCGAATGTGTCCGGATGGATACTGTTAAAGCGAAGGAGCGTTGCGAATCTTTCGCTGGGGCTTTAAGCTTGCATGGTGGTTAAGGTGGGAAAATTGGATTGGGTCAGTAAATCCTCAGTGTTGTCAGATCTAGTTATAAGCACGGTGCGTTGACCTGCCTTATTAGATTCAGCATGACGTACATAATAGTCGAGCTTCTTTTGTCAGCTGGTGAGCGGGCATTTTGATAAGGACTGGTAGATATGGCAAAATGGGTAAAAAAGTTGGTCGCTGATGGTCACATTAGTAAAGATCAATGGAAAGAAGCGGAGACGATTGCCCGGAGTAAAGGGAGGAAGCCTGAAGCTGTCTTGGCAGAGTTGGGTTATGTTGGCGAAGATGTCATGCGCGAGTATCAAAGCGCAGCTCTGGGATACGAAATGATCGATCTTGCCACGATAGAGACTGATCCAGCTGTCATCACTCAGGTTCCCGAGTCTGTTGCACGCGAAAATATCGTCTTTCCGGTTGAAATGCGTGGCGAATCGCTCGTGGTGGCCATGAATGACCCAATGAATTTAGAGGTGCTTGATAAGCTTCGCTTTATTCTCAATAAAGATATTCAGGTTGTGGTTGCTCCGACAGATAGTATTCAGGCAGCCATTAATGCGAATTATGGGCAGCACGAATCTGAGTCGGTCGACTCGTTGATTCAGGAGTTTACCGAAACAGCAATCGATTTTACCGAAACAGAACTTTCTGAAGCCGAAGCTGAGGCCGAAGCTGAGGAAACTTCACCTATTATTCGGTTGGTGAATCTGATTATCTCAGAAGCAGTCCAGATGCGAGCATCAGATATTCATATCGAACCATTTGATGACCGAATTCGAATTCGGTATCGGATCGATGGTGTGCTCGTAGAACGAGATAGCCCTCCCAAGCGGCTTCAGTCTGCAATGACGTCTCGACTGAAAATTATGGCGAGTATTGATATTACTGAGAAACGCCGCCCGCAGGATGGTCGAATTACGACACGAATCAACGGAAAAGATTTTGACCTTCGCGTAAGTATTTTGCCTACCCATTATGGGCAAGCGATTGTCATGCGGATTTTGGATCGCGATAATATTAAGGTCGGAATTCGAAATCTTGGATTCAGTGAGGAGAACTATCGTAACTTCCTGAAGATTATTCGAAGGCCAAACGGGATTTTTCTGGTAACCGGCCCAACGGGCAGTGGTAAAACAACCACTCTGTACAGTGCGTTGGGTGAGTTGAATCGGCCTGATAAGAAAATTATCACAGCGGAGGATCCTGTAGAATATTATCTACCTGGGATTAATCAGGTAGAGGTCAGGCAGACGATTGGGTTAACGTTTTCCAGAATTATTCGTTCGATGCTTCGGCAAGCTCCCAATGTTATTCTTGTGGGGGAAATTCGAGATACTGAGACCGCAGAGATGGCTATCCAAGCTTCTTTGACAGGACACTTGGTATTCAGTACTCTGCATACGAACGATGCGCCCGGTTCTATTACACGCCTGATTGATATGGGTGTTCAGCCTTTCTTGGTTGCTTCCAGTATTATGGCAGTTATGGCTCAACGATTGGTGCGTGTTGTTTGCTTGAAATGCAAGCAGCCGTACATGCCTGATGCCTCTGAGTTGGATGAGTTTGATATTACGGCAGAGATGGCCGAGGCGGCTAATTTTAGTCGTGGTAAGGGGTGTAACCATTGCCAGCATACTGGCTTTCGGGGACGTAAAGCGGTCTTTGAAATGATGATGATGAATTCGGCTCTTAGAGAGATGGCTTTCAAGTCAGAACCAACTCAGACGCTGCGTCGTCAGGCGAGATTGTTTGGCATGAAAACTCTTGTGCAAGACGCAGTGGAGAAGGCTTGTGAGGGGGTTACGACTCTTACGGAGGCGTATAAACTGGAGGGTGGCGGGCACTAATGGCTTGCCTGGGTGCATGCTGTTTTTTTCTGTTAATCATCTTTCTGGTGTAACCTGAGGTTTATGTTCAGGATTAATCCTTGGGTTGGTAGTTTGAGGTGTGGGTCGTAGGCAGTATGCTTTTTTGTTTAGGTGTTCTTGCTGCTGAATTGAAAGGTGGCTTGGTTGCGATGTTGTGTTTATGTGTTTTTGAGAGCGTATTTTCTCTTTAGGGTTTGAATTTTGGGACGGTTCTCTTGGTTTGGTTCTTTTTTGTGGCACCGGATTTTGAAGAATTTGTCTGTATTGGTTGAGAGTAACGCATCAACTCTTCATAATGGGTTTGAGTGAGGCGCAGTCTGGTTCGATATTATTCTGGGTGCTGGATTTCTTTCAGTGTTCGAATTGGGTTGCATGATGCAATTTGTTTATTCGATAAGATTCTTATCTGACTTCTAAGATTTATTACAACTTGTGTTGCGACATGGCTTTGGGCTTTGCTGTTGTCGGGCAGCTTTCTGGTGAAGGACTCACATGGCTACAATTCAAATAGATAAGTTACTGGAAACCGTCGTCAAAGAAAATGTCAGTGACTTGCACATAACGACTGAGCAACCGCCGGTAATTCGAGTGAGCGGGCGGATGATACCATTGGATACAAAGGTTTTGACGCCGGAAGATACTGTTGCGTTGATGAAAAGTATTACTCCTGAGCGGAATCAGCAGGAGTTGCAGGAAGTTGGAGGGACAGACTTCGGTTTTGCTTTTGGGGACCATGCTCGTTTTCGAGTAGCTGTCTTTAAGCAGCGAGGTCAAATCGGGATGGTGCTTCGGCGGATCCCAAACGAATTTCTTACCTTTGCACAGCTTGGGCTTCCAGCAGTTATCAGTGATTTGATAAGGCGGCCCAGAGGGTTGTTTCTGGTTACTGGCCCAACGGGTTCTGGTAAAACAACTTCGTTAGCCAGTATGATAAACTACATGAATGATACGATGGATCATCATATTATCACGCTGGAAGATCCGATCGAGTATTATCATAAGCACAAGCATTGCACGATTAATCAGCGAGAGATCGGTATTGATGTCCCCGATTTTCCGGAAGCGCTTCGGCGAGCATTGCGTATGGATCCCGATGTGATTCTCGTGGGGGAAATGCGAGACTTGGATACGATTTCCGCAGCGATCACTGCGGCTGAAACCGGTCACGTTGTGTTTGGGACGTTGCATACAACGGGTGCCCAGGGAACAGTGGATCGAATTATCGATGTGTTCCCAACCAGTCAGCAGGCACAGATTCGGACTCAGCTTTCGGTAGCAATTATCGGGGTGCTTAGTCAGGCTTTAATACCTCGCAAGCCCAAGGGGTTGGTTGCAGCTTACGAGTTGTTGGTTGTTACTCCTGCGATTGCGAACTTGATTCGTGAAGCCAAGACTTATCGAATCAACTCCAGTATTCAAACCGGACGCAAGTACGGAATGCAGTTGCTCGATGATGCCTTGTTTGACTTGTGGAAAAACGGAATTTCTGAAGAAGACGATGTTGTGGTCAAATCGAACAATCCTGGCGAACTGAGAACCAAGATTGCAATGGTTAAAAGAGGCTTGATGGATGATGAGGACGATGACGACGACGACGATTATTGATGCCGGCGGTTGGCGGTAGTTGTCGTGGATTTTTGTTGTTGCGGTCTGTGTGGATTCAAATTGTAAGATTGGTTGAATTATGGCGCGGCGTAAGCTTGGACAAGTTTTGGTCGACCTTGGTTATATGACTGAGGATCAGCTTTGGGATGTGCTCGAAGAGCAGAATCAAAGTCCTGGGGAATTAATAGGCCAAGTTGCGATCCGACTAGGGGTTGCCACCGATGCTCAGGTAACCGAATCGTTGGCGGAACAGCACGGAATGGCTGTGGTCAATCTGGAAGAAACGAACATACCTCCCAAGGTTCTAGAGCTTGTTCCGGAAACGATGGCAACGGTTTATAAGATTGTCCCCATCTCTCAGAAGGATGGTGTGTTAACTGTTGCGATGGCTGACCCTGGGAATATTGCTGCTCTTGATGATTTGCGGAATTTTCTTGGTGTCGATGTGCGTGGTGCAGTTTCGTCATTACCGGATGTTGAAGCTGCCATTTTGCGAGTGTATGCCGGGCACGAAGACAGCATCGAAGATGTGATTGGTCAACTGGAAAGCGATTTTGAAGAGGATGATGGTACGACTCGCGGGTTCAGTTTGGGGGATGCGGAAGAGATGGCCGATGCGGCTCCGATTCGCAAACTTTTGAATATGATTCTGCTTTTGGCGATCAAAGATCAGGCGAGTGATATTCACTTTGAACCTTTTGAAGATGAGTTCAAGGTGCGGGTCAAAGCAGATGGTGTTCTTTATGAAATGGTGCCTCCGCCACGGCATCTTGCCAATGCTATTGTTACACGAATTAAGGTGATGTCGGATCTGGATATTGCAGAACGCCGCATGCCTCAGGATGGTCGAATTGAACTGAACGTGGGAGGGAACCCGGTTGACTTGCGGGTTTCGGTGCTGCCCACGGTCAATGGGGAATCTGTTGTTATGCGGGTTCTTGACCGCACAGTGATTCAGCTCGATCTGAATAAAATCGGTATGGATGTGAATATCCTCTCGGGCTTTCGGGATTTGCTGAAAACGCCCAACGGGATTGTCTTGGTGACCGGCCCAACGGGTTCTGGGAAAACAACAACGTTGTATTCTGCGTTGAATGAACTGAATGACATTGAGACAAAGCTCATCACAACCGAAGACCCCATCGAATACGAAATTGATGGGCTGATTCAGGTGCCTGTGAATCATGATATCGATGTGACGTTTTCCAACGTACTTCGGGCAATTCTCAGGCACGATCCTGACAAAATTCTTGTGGGGGAAATTCGAGATTACGAAACTGCGGAAGTGGCAGTTCAAAGTGCGTTGACTGGTCATCTTGTGTTTAGCACCTTGCATACCAACGATGCGCCTTCTGCGATTACTCGATTACGAGATATGGGAATTCAGCCTTTTTTGATTACCGCGACCATCGAAGGGATTCTTGCTCAGCGACTCGTGCGAAAAATTTGCACCGAGTGTCGTTCAGAGTTTGATCCGAGTGACGAGTTGTTGATGGAGTTGCAGTTACCGATTAAGCAGGCTCGGCAGTATAGCTTTTATTACGGTAAGGGCTGTCAGCGATGCAATAACAGTGGGTACAAAGGTCGGACCGGAATTTATGAATTGATGAAAGTCGATGATGATATTCGCGATCTGATTTCCACAAATGCTTCGGTGGATGAAATGCGGAATATGGCCAGGTCTCAAGGGATGACGACGCTGCGGGAATCTGGCTTGAAGATGATTTTTGATGGCATCACAACGATTGACGAAGTGGTGCGTGAAACAGTTCTGGAAGATGTTGGTTAAGAGGCGATAATGATTTTTTCTTGGTCTCATCGTGAGAGCAAGTTCAGATATAAGTTGAGAGTTGTTATACGCATTCGCATATTTGTTTGCGCGTTGGATGTCTCCTAAGTCCTTGTCAGTACAAGGCCACGAGTGATATCTTCGCGCAAGTATTAATTGAGTTTGGTATTAGTAACAAACGATCTTTTTTTCTTGCACACAATGGAGCAGTACAATGCCTACCTTCGTTTATGAAGCGATGGACAACACTGGGTTGGAAGTGAAAGATGCCATTGAGGCAAATACCGAGCAGGAAGCTCATCAGAAGATCAAGGATCGGGGCTTCTTAGTCACAAAAATTCAGGAAAAGAAGCAAAAGAAGAAAAAAGACAAAGGCAAGAAGGTCACTGCCAAGAAGGACGGCCCAGGCAAAAAGAAAACCTTTGCAATCGGAAAGGTGAATGGGAAAAAGCTATGTGCTTTCACTCGTCAACTCTCTACCTTGCAGGATGCGGGTTTGCCAATTTTGCGGTCACTGCGAATTCTGGAAGGTCAGGCAAAGCCGGGGCCGCTTAAGAATTCTTTGATTGGGGTCATTGAAGATATCGAATCGGGAAATACGCTTTCCGAAGCGATGGCTCGTCAGCCGAAAGCTTTCGATAATCTGTATGTGAATATGGTGAAAGCTGGTGAAGCTGGTGGTGCACTGGAAATTATTCTTCAACGTCTGGCTGAGTTCAAAGAAAAAGCACAATCTCTGAAGCGAAAAGTACAAGGAGCGATGATTTACCCGGTTGCGGTCATTACGGTCGCGGGCGGTATTGTGGGCGGTATTATGTACTTCATTATTCCCANGTTCAAAGAGATTTTTATTGGGTTCGGGGTCGAGTTGCCTGCGATTACTCTCGCGCTGATCTCTGTTAGTGACTTGGTTGTTAATTACTTCTACCTCATCCCTGCGATTCCATTTGTTCTCTGGGTGACGCTGAAAATTATACGTAAGAATAAGACGGGGGCTTATGCGACCGACTGGTTGGCACTCAAGATTCCGATTCTGGGGTTGATTATTTCCAAGTCAACCACGGCCCGGGTTTGCCGAACTTTGGGGACACTGATCGCCTCGGGGGTTCCCATTCTGGAAGCTCTATCGATTTCACGAGATACCGCTGGGAATTATGTGTTCATGAACGCGTTCAACCACATTTACTCTGCAATTCGCGAAGGGGAATCGATGGCGGTTCCGCTACGGGAAACAGGTATCGTCGACGACATTGTGGTGAACATGGTAGACGTCGGTGAAGAAACCGGTGCTTTGGATAACATGCTTTATAAAGTGGCTGACATTTACGACGAAGAAGTCGAAGTGCTTGTCGAAGGTTTGATCAACATGCTCGAACCGATCATGGTTGTGGTTCTGGGTGTCATCGTCGGATTTATCGTCATTGCGTTGTTCATGCCATTGATTCAATTGATGAACGATCTGAGTTAGTTGTACGAAAAGAGTTGGCGAGCCGTCGCAGTGATGACGGGTCACCCGTGCCTTAACAGGCACGGCTCGCCTGAAACGTTTGAGAAAATTTAAATCAACATCTACCAAACATTCTGGGCTGACACGAAGGA